>CAZMDZ010000010.1:12610-23792 GCA_964565175.1 uncultured Planctomycetales bacterium | reverse complement strand
CTGACGGATAACCTCGAGGCAATCGTCGACTTTCTCTTCCGGCGAGCCGGAGCCCTGAACGTTGCCATCGTCATCAAGAATGTTGACGTTGACGCCATGCTCTTCCTGCAGCGCCTTGATGTTGGCGCCCTTCGGACCGATCAGGAAGCCAATCTTGTCAGACGGAATCTTGATCGACTTGTTGCATGGTGCGTATGGCGACAGCGAGGTGCGTGCATTTTCCAGCGCTTCAGACATGCAGCCGAGGATGTGCAAGCGGCCTTCGCGTGCCTGCTCCAGAGCTTCTTCCAAGATCTCGCGGGCCAAGCCCTTGACCTTGATGTCCATCTGCAGCGCGGTGATGCCGTCTTCGGTGCCGGTGACCTTGAAGTCCATGTCGCCATGGTGGTCTTCCGAACCCAAGATGTCGGAAAGGACTGCGTATTCGTCGCCATCCTTGATCAAACCCATGGCAATACCAGCGACCGGAGCTTTGACCGGCACACCAGCATCCATCAGACTTAAGCAACCGCCACATACCGATGCCATCGACGACGAGCCGTTGGACTCGGTGATGTCGGAAACGATACGGATGGTGTATGGGAAGTCCGAGTAATCCGGCAGCATCGGCTCGAGCGCGCGCTCAGCCAAAGCACCGTGACCTTGCTCACGACGGGAAGTACCGCGCAGCATCTTGGCTTCGCCGGTGCAGTACGGCGGGAAGTTGTAGTGCAGGTAAAACTTCGACTTCGACTTCTCGGTGTTCAAGCCATCGATGAACATTTCATCGTCGGTGGAACCCAGAGTAGTAGTAACGATCGCTTGAGTCTCACCGCGGGTGAACAGGGCAGAGCCGTGTACGCGAGGCAAGAATTGGGTTTCGATCTCAATCGGACGAATCGTCTTGGTATCACGACCATCGACGCGCTGGCCCTGCAGGGTCATTTTGCGCTCAATGTCGTTGGCCACCTGCTTGGCAGCAGCCTTGTACTTAGAAGCAGCTGCGCTGTACTCATCCGAGCCTTCTTCCATGCCTTCGACGGCATCGGCGATGACTTGCTTGACCCACACGTCGATCGCTGCGTAGCGCTCAAACTTGCCTTGGGTCAGCAGCACGTTGCGCACGGCTTCTTCGCCGTACTTGGCCAGCACTGCAGCTGGGGTTTCGGTGTCTTTCTCAGGAGCAGTGACTTCCGACTTCTCCTTACCGGCGAGCTCGCGCAGCTCAACGATCATCTCGCAGATTTCGCGAGCGACGTCGTGGCCAGCGGCCAAAGCAACAACAGTTTCGCTATCCGGCAGCTCCTTGGCGCCGGCTTCTACCATCGTGACCGAATCCATGGTGGCGGACATGGTCAGGTCAAGGATGTTGGCATCCGACTCCAAGATGGACTTGGTTGGGTTCACCAACACGTTGCCATCTACGTAACCAAGACGGATGGCAGCCATCGGACCCGCAAAGGGGATGCTGGAGATGTGCACGGCAGCCATGCCAGCGATCATGTGCAGAACTTCGGGTTCGTTCTCCTGGTCATAGGAGAGCACCGCGCTCATGATTTGAACTTCGTTCTTGTAGCCGTCCGGGAACATCGGGCGTACCGAACGGTCGAGCAAGCGCATGGCCAACACTTCTTTGGTGCTGGGGCGCGCCTCGCGCTTAAAGAAACCGCCCGGGATCTTGCCGGCGGCGTAGGTTTTTTCACGGTAGTCCACCGTGAGGGGAAAGAACGGGAGGTCTCTGACGCCGCCGTCTACCGCAGTCGACATGACTACAGTTTCGCCGTAGGTGGCGATGACGCAGCCAGATGCCTGCTTGGCAACCCACCCCGTTTCAAGGGTGAGAGTTCTTCCGCCGATCTCGCGAGAGACCGATTTAACGTTTTGATTCTTGGAAAGTGTCATTTTCCGCTTTTATTCCGCTTTGGATTCCGCGTGGTTAATCCCGCTTCATGCGGGAGTGATTGCAAGTCGTCAGGCTGATTGCTTCAGCCACTACGAGGCTTTTGCCTCGCCTTCACAATGCCTTCGTCCCCGGTTGCTGCAAGCCCGCCCTTTGGGTCGAACTCGGAACCGGGATCGAAAAAGGCACCGTCATTTGACGGTGCCTAGTGCATGAAGCTTAGTGTCGAACCTTCAGGGTGTTGACCAGAGCGGTGTAGCGCTCGTTGTCATTCTTGCGCAGGTAGTTCAACAACTTCCGGCGCTTTGAAACCATGCCCAAAAGTCCGCGCGTCGTGCTGACGTCCTTGCGGTGCTTCTTGAGGTGCTCAGTTAGATTAGTGATTCGGGCTGTGAGCACAGCCACTTGTACTTCGACCGAACCGGTGTCGCCATCTTTGCGGGCGAAATCAGAAACGATCTGGTTTTTTTCTTCTTTGCTGACGGACATTTTCCTTTCTCCTGATTTCCGTCGGTGGAGCCGCGGAATTGCGGCCACCTATGCCCCCATTCCAGACCAGGGTGTCCAGGGTGAGGGTCGGGGCAGAGTATAGCGACGGCTCCCCCACTCCGCTACCAGCCATTTCCTGGATGGATGGCAGAAAAACCTGCCTACAACGCCGGTGGAGGCGGCATTTCCGCCATCATCTGCGCGGCCAGCTCGGCCGCCATCCGCTCCATACGCGCATCGGGGTCCAAGCTTTTCAGGGTGGCGTCGGGGGTTAAAACCGAAGTTTCCAGGAGGTCCGCGAGCAGCTCACCCTGATGGTGCAGGGTGAGGTGGTAGCGCAAATGCAGGCTGGAAGCCTCGCCGCCGCCATCGACCCAGCTGAGGATGCGCAGATGCAGGACGCCAGCTTCCCCCAGGGCGGGCACGTCGGGGTCGATGTCGGCCTGGTCGACGAAATGGCGGGAAAGCGGGGTGAATCCAGCGTTGATCGCAGCACCAACCAAGGCGGAGCGAAAGACGTCGGTGGGCGCCCAGCGGCCTGGCGTGCGGTCTTCAACTTCGAGAATGGCGATTTCTGCCGGGGCAACTTTGGCCCGAACGAGGCTCCGATCCTTGGCGTAGGGGCTGGCGCAGCCGCTGAGCAGCACTGCCAAGCTGAGCAGAACCGCGGCCAGCGTGGCCAGCCGACCCAATCCAGCACGACCTTGGCCAAGCATTATGGAGTGACCGTTTTGCGCGGCGAACGCGCCAGAGCGTCGAAATCGCGACGCAATTCGGTGAAAAAGAAGCCGCCTTCCTCAAAGGAACTGTCCATGTGGAAAGCTTCGACGAACATGGTCCAAACGGCGTCGAGGTTGTCGTCCAACGGCGATTCGTCGAGGGTTGGGAAGACCGGATGGCCGCCGCCGCGGACGGAAGCTGGCACCCACAAGTCCCATTGAGCGGTGCCGTCGTCGAGGGTCACAAGGTAATAACCGTCGTCGCCATCGGTGCCGAGCGAGTCGAAGAACTTCAGTTGCTCGCCATCAATGGCTTGCGGATCGAGATCCGAAGTCTTGACCGTGGGCAGGCTCGACACCCAAGTAAAGGTGTTGCTGCCGCTGGTGGTGGCGTCGTCCAAAACCAAAGTGGCGTGACCGTCATCGTCGTAGTGACCGCGAGTCAGCAGATCAATTTCCAAATCGCCGACGTCCACTCCGGCCACGTCGGCGGCGGCCTCGGTCAGGTCGTGCATCACGGTAATGGTCGAACCCAGCGTTCCCGGTCCGCCACTCAAATCCTCTCCGATGCCGACGGTCGCCAGCCCAGCCAATCCAGGCAGTTGAACCACCGCCGAAGTACTGATATCCGGGTCGCCAGGTGCAGCAGACCAATCCGCGCTGTAGCTATCTCGGGAAGCGCCATCAATCGGCACCATCGACAATTCGGCGCCATCGGTCAAAGTCGAAGACGAGAAAGGATCGACGATTGCCCTTGGGTCCAGCGCGAACTGGAGGAATGGATCGCTGCTGCTCAAGCGGAAGAAACCGGCGAACCAGCTGGGGCGATCAGCTTGAATCTCTTTGCCGGTAAAGCCGAAATCGAAGGGCACGGTGACGTCGGCAACGCCATCGGGGAGCAGTCGACTTTGGGTATCGAGCAACAGCGGATTGGCCAAACGCACTTCGCCGCCATTGGCGTTTTCCAGCGTGATGTCCGGCGACATGGTTTGACTGAAAGTGCTCACCGGGCGCAGAGGTAGTGAGCAAATGGTGTTCTGCAAGCCGTAGAAAGTTGCGCTGTGATAGCCCGCAGCGGAAACGGTGACGTTGTAGGCGCGACCGGCCAAGCCAGTGAAGGTTTCCTCTCCGACCAAGGACTCCACTGCGTCGCGTAGATCGCTGCCGTCGGCGGCTTCAAGTTCAAACACTGCCCCAGGAACGGCGGCCAAGCTGCGTGCGTCGACGACCTCGAGAGTCATTTGATCCGAGGAGGCATAAGGACCAATAAACGAATGGAAACTGACGTGGCCTTCGATTGGCGAAAGCATCGGATTTCCAGCGGTATCGGTGAGCAGCAAGTCGAAGCCTTTATCGCGAAGGTTGAAGCGACCACCAGCCCATAAGCCTTCAACCACCGGCCCGAGGAAGAAGCGCTGTTCGCTGGAACTTGCGGCGGTTTGCTCGACGTAATCATTACTGCCCATCCGCGCGGCAACAGTGGCGATTTCTTCATTCGCTTGACCGTAGGGACGAAACTCGGGCAGGTCGGTGACAAACGAACCGGCGGAAGATGCAAAAGGCGGCCCAAAGCGGCTCAAGCTTGGCGCCACGGTGTCTTGACGCAAGTCGTCTTCCACCAAAACGGTGCTGCGCTTGCCCCCGCGCTCAATGAACGCTCCCAACGCCAGCTCGCCGTCGCCCAGCTTGGAGATTCCAGGGATGACCGGGTCCAGCAACAGGCTCAGCGCAAATGTATGCGGGGTGCCGGCCACATTTCCACCGCTCACCACACCGCTGTCTTCGGCTCCAGAAACATCCAGTAACGAAGAAGCAGCCGTTGCCTCGGTCAGGCTAACGTGCAGGTCATCGGCGGCTTGAATGCCATTGCCGTTAACCATGACATTGACCGGATAGGCGCCGAGGTTGGTTAGATTCAACTGCGAATCTTCTCCGCCGGAGGTAATCGATGTATCCAGCGACAGCGGACGCCCAAAGGCCAAAGTATTCCAAATCGAGGAATACGGCTGGGACATGGTGTTGGGATTGAACTCGGTGTCCTCTACCGTGTTGTCCACCGAAATCCGCATCCGCTTGCCAAGGTCAGCGCTATCCGAGCCGTCGGCGCGGCTGTACAAGAACAGGCGTGAAGAGTGCAATGCCGCGCTAGGTGGATCGTAGGCGCCGACTCCCTGCACGGTTCCGGTATTGGAAATTTGCTCAATGGCGATGGCAGGCAGCGCCGTGGCGTAGTCCACACCTTTGGAAAATACGATCAACGCATCGTGATCATTCGGCACGTTGGCCACCCCAGCGGGAGGAAACGCGGCAACGACCGATGGCGTCCGACCGTTGGCAACAAAGGCGGTACGGAAGGTGGCAAGCACTCCGTCATCCGACAACTTCAAACGCTGGCCAGAAAGGTCGTGAATGTCGTCGGTAGCGATGACTTCGTATTCCGAATCGACCTGCAAAACAGTGGTCGGGTCGAGCACTACGCAGCGATCGCCGACATAAAAGCTGAGCGAAGCCAACACTCCGCCAGTGCTGCCGACGCGGCGCAACTGAAGGCTGGTCGTGGTCACCGAAGCGCGGTTGAGTGATTCAGAGAACCACAACGCGAGCGGTGCGTGCACGTCTACCTTTTCGCTACCGGAAGCAGGCCCGGAAGCAACCAACTTGGGAACGCCGTCGACGGTGAGGGCACCGTCAAACAAAGCGATGGCTGGCGCATCGGGGCGTGGCGGAGTTACTCCGCCATCTCCATCCCCGTCATCGCCACCACCGTCGCCCCCATCGCCGCCGTTGAAAACACGGCCAGCGTTGTTGGAGCAGGTGGCACCGCTAACGGATAGCGAAAGCAGAATGGCAAGAACCGGCAACAACCGGCCAGCCAAAGTCGAGGGTCGACCGTACGACATGAGTGCTATCTATAATGCCGTCGATGACCAGGAGTTTCCGCCCCTCTTTCGTGAACATGGGTTCACAATTCCTTTTGGCCTCTCTGGTGGCCGCCGGAGTCGCCTGCCAGGGGCCGCGCAATGGGGATCCAATCGGCGGCAGTGGCCAAGGCCTTACCGACCCGAATTCCCTCCCCTCCGGTCAAGTGGCTGAGCCAGAGCCCACTGGACCCAGCCTTTCCGATCTGCGCGAACTCGCCGCCGATCGCGAGGATTTGAACCGTGCCCTGACCGCCATGGACCGGGCTTCCGACGCCCTAGACCGGGAGCCGAAGTTTTGGGAGCTTTACGGCCAAACCAGCCTAGATTTCGCCCTCATCGAAGAAGCTCGTGGCCGCACCGACGCCCTGGAGATCATGTACAACGACGCCGAATACGCATTTCGGCGCTTGCGCGAGCTTGACCCAAATGGCGCAACTGGTTTACTGGGACACATTTACAGCCTTCGGATGGGTGGAGACTTCGACGGGGCCTGGGCTGGGTCCAAAGATGCCATCGCCTGGGGCCAGCGCCACGACATGCCGTTGGACCTCGCCGAGGAGATCGGCCGGGCAGGCTTGGCACTGGTAATTGAAGCCCTGCAGGCTGGCCAGCCCGTGCCAGCCGCGGCCGAAGCAGCGGAAACCCACCTCGAAGCCGCGATTCAGGGTGGCCGACAAGCTGCCGCCGTGCCTCTGGCCGACTTGTTGGCTTGGCAGGGGCGGACCGAAGCCTCGCGCGAGGCGTTGATCCAAGCGCTGATTGCCGATCCAGCCAATGACGTTGCTGCTGGGCGGCTAAAAAATCAGGCACCGGGCGAAATTCTGTCGGTCGCTTGGCTGCGAATCGGCCGCAGCCACCCCGAAAACCCGCTGGTGCAATGGCGCCTGGGCGAGGCTTTGTGGGCCAAATATTGGGTTCACCGCAACCAGCAGGACTATTTACTCGCCCACCAAACCCTCAATCGGGCGGAAGACAGCTTTTTGAATGCGATGGCCCTCGAGGCGTCGTACCAGAGTTCCTGCCAAGATTGGCTGCACTTGATTCGCACCGCACGAGGCTGGGTTTATTGGATGCAGAACTTGATCGACGACGCGGCGTCGGCATTTCTTACCGCCCTGGAAGCGGATCCTGATCGCTTAGAGGCCGAACCCAGCTCAGAGTCGCTGCGGCTAGGGATTTACTCGGTAGAAGGCTTCTTTTTCCAAGAAAACCGGCTCGACAAGATCCGCGCTTTCCACGGTCGCTTGTTCAAGACTTACCAAGACAACGCCGACTGGACCAATAATTACGCCTTTGCTTGCCGCGATTTGGGCGTGGTCAAAGCGCAGCAAGGCGAGGCGGAGGATGCGGTGCTCTTGTTCCAGGAATCCTGGGCCGCCTACAGCCGCACCGTCGAGCTTTCCCCCGACGACACCCGCCTGGTCAATGACCGCGCCCTGATTTCGGTTTATTACCTGGACGAACACTGGGAGGAGGCGGAACAGGAGTTGCATAGAGCCATCCAGCTAGGCACCCAAGAGCAGAGCCAAATGCCCGCAGATGTTCCCGAAGAGGAACGTCAAAATCTAGACGAAGCAATTGGTGACGCCTGGGAGAACCTCGCCTACCTCGATGTGGTCCGCCGAAAACGCGCCGACCGCGCCGACGAGTTCCTTGCCCAAGCAATCAAGCACTACCCGTTCGAAAACCGCGGCGGCGTGCAACGCATTCAAATAGCCCTCGAACAGCTGCGCAGCGAAAGCGCAGCCGAAGCTGACCAAGCCGAAGAAAAATGATGATCCTCAGTACCCTGCTCCTGCTCTTCCCCCAAGCCGGTGACCTCGACAAAGCACTGAAATCGGCCGAGCAAAAAGCGGCTGGCGGCGATTACGCCGGTGCCATCGCCGCCCTCGAGGCAGCGGATGCCGAAAACTGCAAAAACGGCGAGGTTTTAACCGCGCTTGGAACCTTTAAGTTGCGCAACACCGAGGTCGGCATTGCCAACGGCTCTCTAAGGGGATTGGAGATCAATGATTCCTTCAACGATGCCGCCTACTTCCTGGAGATGGCCAGTGGCTTCCCGGGCGCCGCACCAGCTACTTATGAAAATTGGTCGGAAGCGCTGCTCAACGGCGGCGACCGCAAGAACGCGCTGAAGGCGATTGAAGCTGGTGTCGAGGCATTTGGCGAAAGCGCTTCGGTTTACGCTCAGCGTGCACGAATCTTGGTGGCCACGGCACAAAATACGACGAAGGACAGCACCAAGAAGAAGAGCTTCGCTACGGCGATTCATGACTTCGAAATGGCTTCCAAGTTGGATAAGAAGAACGCTTGGTACTGCACCAAAGTTGGCGAGACCATCATTCTTGCGGAATACGCCAAAGCCGATAAGGCGAAAATGGGGAAGGCCAAAAAAGAAGCCGCCAAGCATTGGAGCAACGCTTTGAAGCGCGAGCAAGGGTCGGTGGACCTGAGTGCCATGTGCACGTGGTTGGGTAGCGAAGCCGTACCACTACTGAAGAAGATCGACAAGTCCAAAGGCAAAGACGCCACCATGGCTTGGTACATGGGCTTTGCTGAATACTCGAATAGTCCGCGCAATTGGGCAGAAGTCCGCACCCATTTTGAAAAAGCGCTCGAGTTGCAAGAGTCGATGAGCAACTCCTACTTCTTCCTCGCTCAGGGGGCATTTGATGAAGGCGTACGCATTCAGAGCGAAGGCGACGAAGCCCGCTCGCGTGTTGCCTATCGTTATGCCGCCAAATCCTGGGCCAAATACTTGGCAACCAATGGGCCCTCCCACGCAGCAAGCGTGCGTGCCACCGCCGACGGAGGAGCATCTGCCATTGCCCAGCTCAAATGGCTGGCAGGGATCGCCATTAACAACGGTGATGGCGACAGCGCGATTGGCATCAACAAGTGGATCACCACTTGCAAGCCGGATGACGTCGAAGCTTGGAATAACTTGGGCGTGATGTATCGCGACTTTGGCCAAGCAGAGAAGTCGTTGCCAGCTTACAAACGGGCGGCTGAGCTTAGCCCCGAAGACCCTCAAGTCTTGAACGATTGGGCAGTGATTTATCACTACTACCTCAAGACCGAAGACAAAAAGGCCAAGGATCTGTACCAGCAGTCCATCGACCTTGCGAACACCATCCTGAAGCAGCCCGGTTTGTCGGACGAAGCACGTCAGCGCATGCGCATCGCTTTGCGCGATGCAACCAACAACTTGGCCAAGCTCAAGAAGGGCAACCGCGTGAACGGCTAAACCCAAGCCGGAAAAACCGTTCCGCAGGCTGTAGAATCACGGCATGCGTGTCCTCATTGGAGGCGAAGATGGCTTGGCCGTTCGTTTGGCCGAAGCCCTGATGTCCGAACATGAAGTGGTGCTGCTGGCTCCTGAGAGCGCACGCGGCCCCCGCTTCGACAAGTTGGATGTCGAAATCCGTTGGGGGTCATGCTCCTCCAGCACCGCCCTTGAATCTGCTGGCATTGACCAGGTTGATTTTTTCATCGCCTGTTCGCCAGTCGATGAACGCAACCTTGTGGCTTGCGCTGCGGCCAAGCGACTCGGTGCCAAATCGGTCATTTGCTTCCTGCGCCGCCACGATGTGCAGTCGTCGGAAAAAGAAGCGGCCAAGCTGGCACATTCGCTGGGCATTGATCAGGTGATTTTGCCAGCCGAACGACTTGCTCAGGAAATCCTGCGCATCGTCATGGTTCCCGGCGCATTGGACGTTGAAGCCTTTGTCGGTGGTCGCGTACGCTTGGTCAAAAAGGAGGTCGCCGAGGGCTCGCACATGGCGTCGGCACCGCTGCGCCAGATTGGGGTGCCGAAGGGCGTAGTGTTGGTGCTTTGCCAGCGCGGAGACGAGCAGTTCATCCCCAAGGGCGACACTCACTTCCTACCTGGGGACCGAATTACCGCGATCGGTAATTTGAAGGGCATCAACCGACTGCTCGCCAAATACCTACGTGACCCCAAGCGCTCCGACCCGCGTCGAGCAACCATCGTCGGCGGCGGCGTCGTTGGCACCGCTGTGGCAACGGGACTGCACAATGCAGGCTGGACCATCAAAGTGATCGAAGCCAATCGCCAGCGTGCGGAAGAAATTGCCCAAAACATTAGCGGCCTCGTCCTCCACGGCGACGGCACTGACTTGGAGCTACTGGAATCCGAGCAAATTGGCGCCGAGCCGGTCCTGATTGCGGTGACCAGCAATGACGAAGTCAATCTCTTGGTTTCGTTGCTTGCCAAGCAAGAGGGCGTGCCGCGGATCGTCACCCGGGCGGACCGCGCCACCAATGAGCGCTTGTTCGAAAAGGTCGGCATCGACGTCGTCCGGTCCGCTCAAGGCGCCGCCATTGGCACCGTCGTCCGTCGCATCAACCGCTCCAGTCAAGAATTGATCGCCGAACTCGAGCACGGCGACATGAAGGTGCTGCGACTCAGCGTGTCTGAGGATTTCGAACCTACGCCCTTGCACGACATGAGCGCACCGGTATTCGCCATCGTCGGCGCCATCCTGCGCGGGGACAAGATCATCATCCCGCAAGGCAACGACCAAATTCAGGCCCACGATGGCCTGTTGGTCATCTGCACCGCCGAGGCAGAGGAAGAAACGCGCAACTTCTTCCGCAACTTCACTCGCGCCCCCGAAGCCTAAGCCGCGCCTTCCCTTGCGTATCGCCCAAGTACTCGGTGTCATCGGCAAACTGCTGAGGTTTTTCTGCCTCGGCTTCCTGCCGCCGATGCTTCTTGCCCTTTGGGATGGCTATCAGGGCGTTGCCGGTCAGTACGAGGCGGCGGGTCATTTCGCATTCGCTTTGCTGGCAACTTGGGCCGCTGGCACCGTATTCGCCAAAACTGCGCCGGTGATTCCCAACTTCCGCCGCTCTGAGGCACTGGCCGTGGTCGCTGGCTCCTGGCTGGTGATCTCACATTTTGCCGCGATCCCCTATTTCTTTTCAGGCCTGAGTTATGCCGATTCGTTTTTCGAATCGATGTCCGGCTTCACCACCACCGGAGCGACCATCCTGCAAGACTTTAGTCGTTACGGTCGATCTTTTTTCCTCTGGCGAAGCATGACGCAATGGTTTGGCGGCTTGGGCGTGATCGCGCTGTTCGTCGTTGTGCTCCCCCAACTGGGCATTGCTGGCCGCCAATTGCTTTTTGCGGAATCCAGCACCGCCCC
>CAZMDZ010000010.1:0-12600 GCA_964565175.1 uncultured Planctomycetales bacterium | reverse complement strand
GTTCGCGAGTCCGTGACTCAGCTCGCAAACTCTGGGTGCTTT
Source organism: uncultured Planctomycetales bacterium (assembly GCA_964565175.1). Lineage (GTDB taxonomy): Bacteria > Planctomycetota > UBA1135 > UBA1135 > UBA1135 > JACNIZ01. Next base: position 12,558 of record CAZMDZ010000010.1, on the reverse strand, counting down.
ACGTTGCCCTAACGATCGCCTTGGTTGCCGCCCTGATGCTGGGCGCCAATTTCTCGATTTTCGACGCCGTTTGCCACGCGCTCACAACGATGTCTGCTGGCGGCTTCTCCCCTAACGGAGAATCAATTGCTGGCTTTAACAACCCCGCTGCAGAATGGATCTTGGTTCCATTCATGCTCCTCGCCGGCACCAGCTTCCCTTTGCTGTGGGTGGGCCTCTCGCGGAGCCCGCGCGAAGTTTGGCGCGATGGCGAGTTTCGCTTTTACATCCTGGTCACCCTGTTCATCACCCTTGGTTTGGCATTGGTTCTCGCGGGCGGAATACCCAAAGAGGAGCAGCTACGCCACGGCGCCTTCCAAGCGGCAAGCCTGATTTCATCAACCGGCTATGCCAGCACCGACTACAACCTCTGGGACGATGGCGCCAAAGTGCTCCTGATCATCATCATGCTGGTTGGCGGTTGCGCCGGTTCCGCCGCCGGTGGCCAAAAAGCAATTCGCAATCTATTCGGCATCAAGTACATCTGGCGCGAGATTACTCGCTCTTTGCACCCCCGAGCGGTGCTGCCGCTGCGCCATAAAGGCCGCGCGATTCCGGAACCGATTTTGCGCGCGGTGCTGAATTTGATCGGCCTCTACCTGATCCTTTACCTGTTCTTTGGCAGCGTATTGGTGCTTATGGGCGCCGAAATGGTCACTGGTTTCACCGCCGCCCTGGCCTGCTTGGGCAACATTGGTCCAGGATTTAACGAAGTCGGACCGATGGGCAACTTCGCAGGCTTCCACCCAGCAGCCAAAATCTTGCTTTCCATCGCCATGTGGCTAGGCCGCCTGGAGATCGTCACTGTGCTAGCGCTGCTCCACCCAGATGTGTGGAAGCGACTGCAATGGCGTGGCCGCTGAACAGCCCACCCTGATCGAAACCAGGCGGCAGGAAACGGAGCCAGCGATGCCTAATCTAGACCAAAAGGACGGATTCCACTCGCTTTGGGACGGGAGACTCCTCCCGACGGCCTTCCAAGACCTCTAGCACATCCAGCACGTTGTAGCTGGTTTTGCCTGGTGGCAAGTACTTGGCGATTTCGGCAACAGCGTCACCGGAAGTGACCAGCACAGGCTCGAAGTAATCGTTCTTTTTCGCCAAGCGAATGCCGATTGCCGAACCGAGCGCATTGCACAAGCACAGACGCCCTTCCAGTTCTTCAGGCTTGCCGCCTTTGCGCAGCCAAGCAGTTTCCGGCTCCGACGGGCAGCGATAGCCCAGCTTGCCGTCTTCGCGCTTGTACAAGTGGCGCAGGTAGCCGAGGTCACAAACCCGCGTGCGCTTGGCAACGACTTCGGAATCCGAAAGCGAGCCATCGACAGGGACCACCTTAAACGGGAATCCAGTCGGAGAAGCGCGGCCATCGGTCTTGACCCGCAATTGACCGGTCTTGGATTTTGCCAATACCTCAGCGCGGATTTCTGGCGTGAAGCCAGATTCATCGGCGTAAGCGAAAGCAGTTCCGACTTGGATGCCCTGAGCACCTTCCTCGAGCGCTTTCACCAGTCCGGCGCGGTCGCCGTAACCGCCGGCCATCCAAAACGGCAGGCCAAAGCGCTGGAACGCCTTAGGAGCGGCAAAGTCGCGGTCGGAGTAAGTTGCTTCGCCATCGGCGGTCAAGTCTGGGTTGCCGCGAGGCGGGGCGTTGTGACCGCCTGCCACCGGGGTCTCGACGATGAAGCCATCAATCGGGCCCGTTGCGCGCTTGATCAGCACGTTGGCGGTCACCGGCGTAGTCACGATCGGGAAGAACTTCGGCAGCTTGAGTGGCGCCCAGTCCTTGGCCAGCGGCAGCACCGCTTGCGGATCGAAATGGGTGTAGAAACGTTCCCCGGGTTCGGCGCCCGCAACTTCCAAGGGGTACTTGGCTTCGCTGTGGGTGACGTAGGAAGCCAATACGCCTGGTACGTGAATGGGAATGCCAGCGCCCATAATGACGACGTCGACGTCGGCCAACATTGCGCCGTACAGCGAGGGCAGGTTAGGCAGCGGCGTTTTTTCCAACAGGTTGACGCCAACCATGTTGTCGTGCCCTTCTTTGGCCAACCAGACCTCGGCGAAGTTCGCAGCAATAGTCAGCTCCAGCATGTGCCGGGAGGTGTTTAAGGAATAAAACTTGGTGTGCGGCGTGGGTTCCTCCGAGCCGTCTTCGTTGAAATATTTTTCTTCCAGGCGCTGCACCACTTCCTGGTCTGGGAATTGAGCGAGTGCGCGCCGGTAGTGGCCGCCCTCATCGCCCGTCCACAGGCCATGGATTAATGCAATGGCGACGCCAGTGCCAGACACCACGCCAAGGTTCCCAGTGGTCGATACGGTTCGCGCCAGTTCCCAACCGGAAACGGCGACCCCCATCCCTCCCTGGATGATTTGAGGCCAGGCTTGATTATCCATGATGATTATTTGGGAACGACGGATTGTCCGTTTCTTTTTTGGGAACGTTGTTCCCGGTGATCCGGGGGTCCGAATCGAGGTCAGCTGACGACGTTGTACTTCTTACCCACCTTGACGAAGGCGTCTACAGCTTTTTGGAGGTGTTCTTGATTGTGGGCAGCAGAAATCTGAACTCGAATGCGGGCTTGACCCTTTGGCACTACCGGAAAGGAGAATCCGATGACGTAGATGCCCTCATCCAAAAGATCCCGCGCAATGTCGGCCGCAAGCTTGGCGTCGCCCAGCATGATGGGCACGATGGGGTGCACGCCTTCTTTGATTGCAAAACCAGCGTCGGTCATCGCCTTACGGAACCACATTGTATTGGTTTCGAGCCTATCGCGCAGTTCGGTAGTCGAGAAAAGCCGATCGAAAACGGCAATACTCGCGGCCACAATTGGTGGCGCCACCGAATTCGAGAACAAATAGGGCCGCGAACGGTTACGAAGCGTTTCAATGATCACTTTTGAGGCGCAGGTATAGCCTCCAGATGCGCCGCCAAGTGCTTTGCCCAAAGTGCTGGTAATGATGTGGACTCGCCCCATCACACCGCAATGTTCGTGGGTGCCTTTGCCATTTGCGCCCATGAAACCGGTGGAATGGCTGTCATCGACGTGAACCAGAGCACCGTACTGCTCAGCCAAATTGCAAACGGCCTTGAGGTCGGCGACATAACCGTCCATGGAGAAGGCGCCATCGGTGGTAATGAGAATGCGTCGCGCTCCACCTTCAGCGGCTTCTTTCAAGCATTGCTCCAGCTCAGCCATATTGCGGTTGGCGTACCGGAAGCGCTTGGCCTTGCAAAGGCGCACTCCATCGATAATCGATGCGTGGTTGAGTGCATCGGAAATCACTGCGTCTTCGGGGCCGAGCAAGGTTTCGAACAAACCACCGTTGGCATCAAAGCACGAGGTGTAAAGAATCGTGTCTTCGAAACCGAGGAAGGCGCTGATCTTTTCTTCCAGCTCCTTGTGGATGTCTTGCGTGCCGCAAATAAAGCGAACCGATGACATGCCAAATCCGCGTTCATCTAAGCATTTGTGGGCGGCTTCAATCAAGCCTTTATCGTCGGACAATCCCAGATAGTTATTGGCGCAGAAGTTGATGACCTCCTCGCCGGAGGAAACGCGGATCGCCGCATCTTGTGGAGTGACAATGACGCGCTCGTCTTTATAAAGACCAGCAGCACGAATGTCCGCCAGTTCTTGTTCCAGTTGAGCTTCGAATGGAGTCTGGGTCGCTTCGGTCATGGCGCAAGATTCTATCATTTCGGACCGTGCGAATCCCAAGGTCGGCAATCTGCTGGAATCGGTTCCGCCCTACCAAGCACCGACGACGTCATGGGCACGGGCAATTGCAGCCGGGACCCCAACTCCGTGGTAAGAATCGCCTAGAAAATGCAGTCCCGGATACTGTATTTCCGCCTCATTGAATTTGGCGACGCGGTCTAGGTGACCAAGCGTGTACTGCGGAACCACATCGGTCCAACGCGCGATCCAATGGCGCTCCGGCTCGCCCTTCAACCCCAGCAAGGAGCGTAACGGCTCCAACGCGGCTTCCAGCATCTTGTCATCATCAAGGTGGATGGCTTCCGGATCTAATGTGCCACCGAGCATGACGCGTAGTTGGACGTGGCCGTCGGGGGTTTGGCCGGGGAAGATCGAGTGGGCAAACTGCACGCCTAGTGGGCGGAAACCTTCTTTGCGCGGTGCCAAAAAGCCGAAGCCATCGACTTGGCCGGTGGCGTTTTCGCGTTTAAAGGCGACCGTGACCACCGCTAGCGAAGCACCGGGAATGGCGTCGGCGGCGGACTTGAGATCTGGACAGGCTCCGTTCAGCAGATTTGCCGCGACGGGCGCTGGGCAGGCCATCAACAAGCGTTTGGCGCGGGCGATCTCTTGACCAAATTGTTGAAGTGACCAAAGGTCTCCCTTATTTGCAGCTCCATCGCTCGCCGAAACGTTGGCTGCTCCATTCGCAGAAACACGGGTAATTCGATCAGGGGAAACACCAAGCTTGACTTGCTCGGTCATCGGCTCGGCCAACACTTTCGCCAAGCCGCCAATGCCATCGCTCATGGTCAGCAAGTTGCCGCGACGGTAGCGCGCTTCCAACGAACCGGGTTGGATTTGCTTTTTGGCCTTGCGCAAGTTTTTCATGTGGGCAAAACCGCCCGCCATGATGCTGCCGTGCTCGCGTTCAAATTTACTAAACAAAGGAAAAGCGGCATTCACCGAAAGCTTGCGTGGGTCACCCGCAAATACTCCGCTGACGAACGCTTCAAACAAAGTTGCTGCCGCTTGGGGACCAAATCGACGGGTCGCAAAATCATGCACACTTTCGTCACCACCCTCTTTGCGCGCCCGGCGTGCAAACTCACTAACAAAGCGAATGCGGCCGCCCATACTCATCAACGGCGTGCGCATAAAGGCAACTGGACCTGTCGGCAGCGGCACCAATGAGCCTTTGTTCAACAAGAACCGGTTGCCTTGGGCATCAGCGGCAGATTGCGCTTCTGCACCCAAAGACTCCAGCAGCTGCAGCAAGCGCGGTTCGCGGTTCAACCAACCCAACGGCCCAAGTTCGACGACAAAACCGTCTTCTTCTACGGTTAATGCTTTGCCGCCTACCCGGTCATCCTTTTCAAAGACGGTGACCGACTGCTTCTTTTGCTGAGCAAGGTTCGCAGCGGCCAAACCCGCTAATCCGGCACCAACTACAACAACGTCTTTTACGGGAATTTGGCCTGGGTTGCTTTGCACTTGGTTCATGATGCGCTCCGATGCAAGTTTCCAATTTTGGCGCGCACCAAACCGGCGAGGACTTGCATCAGATCGTCGTCGGCGTTGAAGGCTGGCACCCGGTCGACCCGCTCGGCCCCTGCTTGCTTGGCAATGTGGGCGAGTTCGTGGTCGATTTCGTAAAGAGTTTCAATGTGGTCGTTGACGAAAGAAATCGGCAACACCACGAGGTTGCGCTCACCGTTTTGGGCAAGCGCCTCCATGGTTGCGTCGGTGGCGGGACCGACCCACTTAAACGGGGTCGCCCGACTTTGAAAGCAAAGAGTGTGAGCTTGGTCTTGCGGCAGGCGCTTCATCAAAGCCGCAACACAGGCACGGATTTGCTCGACGTACGGATCGCCGCGACGAATGTAGCTTTCGGGCACGCCGTGAGCACTAATCACCAAATGAGGCTTGGTGCTCGCTTCGCCTTTGGCGGCCGCCTGAGTGGCCTGCTCCAAGCAACGGCTTACTCGTTTGGCCATGCTGCCCAAGTAGGCTTCATCCTCGGCCCAAGCATCAATGACTTGAATCGAATCGAACGCCACTCCCACTTCGGCACATGCCCGCTTGAGATCGCTCAAAGACGCGCCGGTTGAAGCACTGGAGTAATGCGGAAACAAAGACAAAGCCAAAAAGTGCGTGCAGCCTTCGGCCTGCGCTTGGCGGAGAGCATCGGCGGTGGAGGGCGGCGTATAGGTCATTGCCGCGTAGCAACGAGCATCCAATGGCTCGCCAACCGGAGCATTCGCTGAAACAGCGCGGTCGCCACCTGCATGGAGCAGCGATTGAAGTCGATCGGCTTGCTCGATGGTAATGCGATTGTTGGGCGACCCCCCACCGATGACCTGGTATTGCGCCTGCACCTTTGGCGAACGTTTGCGCGCAACGAATTTGGCTAGTGGTTTGCGGAACCACGAAATAGGCGGCGGCAAACGCACCAAATCGGCATCGGAGAACAAGGTGCGGATGTATTCCGGCACTTCGTCCAAAGTGCGCGGACCGCCCATCTGCATCAGCAGGACCGCGGTGCGTTCCAGTGGTTTCGTGCGTTGTTGTTGAGCGGTGGCGTGGCTCATCTCAATCACGCGCTTGGGCGATTAAACCGTGCGCGAGAAACGTTGGCCCTCCTGTTCAGGAAGGTAGGCATCGAACAACATGCAGATGTTGCGTAGAAAGGTTCTTCCCAATTGGGTGACTTCAAGATGGCGTTTATTGCGCACCACCAAGCCGTCGGTTTCCATTTCGGCCAACGCACTCCAGGCGTCGGCGAAGGTGTCGATGAAAGATTGCTCAAGCAAAGCCTCAACCTCATCGAAATTCAGCCACAGGTTGCACATCAGGCGCTCAATGATCAGCTTGCGCACTTGATCATCCTCGCTCAACTGCAAGCCGCGGTGCACGGTGCAATCTTCGCCATCGATAGCCTGATTCCAGCGATTGAGCTTGGCGTGGTTTTGCATGAAGCAACCACCCACTTCCGAAATCGAAGATACGCCAAAGCCGACGTAATCTTCGCCCGGCTTCACCGTGTAGCCCATGAAGTTGCGATACAAACGGTGCTCTTTCACCGCCTGCGCCATCGAATCTTCGGGAACGGCAAAGTGGTCAAAGCCGATTTCAACGTAACCGCCATCACCAGCAAGTCGCTTCTTGCAGCGACGGATCATGTGCAGCTTCAACTCTGGCCCCGGCAGCTGATCGGCCGCCATCCGCTCTTGATGCGGGTGCAACCACGGCACGTGGGCATAGCTGTAAATCGCCAATCGATCCGGCCGCATGCGCAGAACTTCATCCAAAGTGAAATCCCAAGTCTTCGCCGTTTGTCCAGGCAGGCCGTAAATCAAATCAAAGTTCACTGATTCAAAGCCCAACTCGCGAGCGGTATTCAAAATGGTCTCGGTTTGCTCGACCGTTTGGTTGCGGTCAATCTGCTGCTGCACCTCCCAATCCAGATCCTGCACGCCCAAAGAAAGGCGACGGAAACCCAGATCGTAAATCGCTTGCAACTGCTCACGGGTAGTCACCGGCGGATGCACCTCAATCGACACTTCGGCATCCTCAAGGATTTCGAAGTGTTCGGTGATCATCGCCATCACGCGTTGGATCTGCTCGACCGACAAGTGGGTTGGGGTGCCGCCGCCCCAGTGCAAACCAGAGATTTGGCGCCGATTGGGCAAACGCTCAGCGGTGCGCTGAATTTCCAACTGCAATCGATTCAAGTACTGCTCAACGATGTCCTCACGCTTGCCAATGATCACATTGCAGGCGCAAAACAAGCAACGGTGAATGCAGAAAGGAATGTGAATGTACATCCCCAGCGGTGCGTTGGAATTGGCATCGGCGTTTCGCAGAGCAATCCCCCACGCTTCGCCATCAAACTCTTCCTTCCACGCTGGCGCAGTTGGGTACGAGGTGTAGCGTGGACCAACGCGGTCGTATTTTTCGACCAGTTCTTGCGGCACATCCAGCACCGGCGCACTGGCGACGCCATCGCTTTGGCTGCCACGTGCGGTGCCATCAGCACCACCGTAGGAATTAGGCGACGACGCTTGCATGGCTGTAAACCGTTTCCTTCAGCACCTGAAGGTTCTCGACCGGAGTTTGCGGCAGCAAACCGTGGCCGAGGTTGAAGACGTGCCCCGGACGGCCAGCGTTGCGGTCAAGGATGTCTTGAACGTTGGCGCGGACCGAATCGGCAGTTCCAAGCAGCGCGCCCGGATCCATGTTGCCTTGCACCGGCACATGATCGCCGAGGAAAGCACGCCCCTGATCGAGCGGCGTGCGCCAATCCAAGCTCAGCGCATCGGCGCCAGCTTCGGACATCGCTTGCATTAAATGCGAGCCGTCTTTGATCAAGTACATGCGCGGCACCGTGTCCTTGAGCGCAGCAAAAATCTTCTGCGCGGCGGGAAGGGCGGCACGTCGGTAGGTGTTTTCGTCGAGGATTCCGGCCCAGGTATCGAACAATTGGAAGGCTTCGACGCCAGCCTCGATATGCATGCGAAAGTAATCGATGGTCAAGTCGGCCAAGCGGTCCAACAACGCGACGAAAAAATCGGCATCGCCATGAATCGCTGCCCGCAAACGAGCGTGTTCACGCGAACCGCCGCCGTCCAACAAGTAAGCGGCCATCGTCATCGGCGCGCCAGCAAAACCCAGCATGGTGACGTGATCCGGTAGCTCCTTCTTGACCAATCGAATCGCTTCCGCGACGTGCTCCAGTGTGCCGACTGGGGGCAAGCAAACCCGATCCAAGTCTTCCCGGCCTTGCAGTGGCTTTTCAAACACCGGCCCAGGAGCGAAGTCGATGCCAAAATCCAGTGGCATCAAAGGCGTCAGGATGTCGGCAAACAAAATCGCACCATCCCAACCGAATCGACGAATCGGTTGCAAGGTAACTTCCGCCGCCAACTCAGGCGTAGACGCCATCTTGACAAAACCATGCTCCGCCTTCAGCGCACGGTATTCCGGCAAAACGCGGCCAGCTTGGCGCATCAACCAAATCGGAGTGCGTTCCACCGCTTCGCCGCGCAGGGCTTTCAAAATCAACTTATCGCTCATCGACTCAACTCCAGAGCTTCGCTCCAGGCTGCGGCTGCCTTATCCAAGTCAGCCTCGGTCATTGCCATGTTCAAGAAGCCGACTTCATAAGCCGACGGTGCAATCAACACGTTGCGCTCCAACAAGGCATGGAAGAAACGCTTGTAACGTGCAGCCGCCGACTCCGGGATGGCGTCGTAACGGCGAGGTGCTTCGTTGCTGTCGAAGCACAACCAGAAAATCGACCCTTGCTGGACCAAGCACAATTCACTGCCGGCTTGGCGCTCGCGTTCGATCAACGGTTGAATCAACTGATGCCAATAAGCCGCCAACTCGTCCAGGCGCTGCCAACCATCCGCTTGTTGCAAAGCGTTGACTGCAGCTAGCCCAGCGGCCATACCCAACGGGTTTCCGCTCAAAGTTCCGGCTTGGTAAACACCGCCTTGCGGGCTGACCAAATCCATCAACTTAGCGGGGCCAGCATAGGCACCGACCGGCAAACCGCCGCCGATGACCTTGCCGTAGGTCACGAGGTCGGCTTCGTAATTATTGCGCTTACAGAAACCGCCATCCGCCAAACGGAAGCCAGTAATAACTTCGTCGACGATCAGCAAGGTGCCATGCTCGCGAGTCAAGTCGCGCAGGCGTTGTAGCCATTCCTGGCGTTGCACCAGCAAACCGCAGTTCGCCGGAATCCCTTCGAGGAAGACGGCCGCAGTTTTATCGCCGTTTGCCGCGAACCACTCCTCTAGCGCGCTCTCATCATCCAGCGGCAGAATGCCCGTGAGGTCGCTGGTCGCTTGCGGCACACCTGCCGACGACGATTCACCAGTGGTTGCTAAACCCGAACCTGCGCGAACCAAAAAGGCGTCGGCGTGGCCGTGGTAGCAGCCGTCAAACTTGACCACCCAATCGCGGCCAGTGGCGGCACGAGCCAAGCGCAATGCCGACATCGTTGCCTCAGTGCCGGAGTTGACGAAGCGCACCTTTTCGGCGATGGGCGACAGCTGGCAGATTTTTTCGGCCAACAGGATTTCGTCTTTGCACGGTGCGCCGAAGCTGGTGCCGCGCGCGGCTGCTTGTTGCACCGCCTCGGTGACCGCCGGGTGGGCGTGGCCCAAAATCAGCGGCCCCCACGAGCCGATGAAATCTAGGTACTCGCCGCCATCTTCGGTGGTCACATAGGTTCCAGATGCCTTTTGGAAAACCAGCGGAGTTCCACCGACCGATCCAAAAGCGCGCACCGGCGAAGAAACGCCGCCTGGCATGACATCGCAAGCGCGCTGATAAAGCTCGGCGCTGGTTGCGAACGGGTTGGTGGTGGTTTGCATGACGGTTCAAACAGCGATTCTTCAGCTGCTTGCAGGACGGTTAAGCCAGCCACTTCTCGGCGGCCAGCTGACTTGCGTGGTAAGTGATGATGCAATCGGCACCGGCACGGCGAATCGCACCGAGCACCTCTAACGTCATGGCCCGTTCGTCGGCTAGCCCTTCGCGGGCAGCCAACTTGACCATGCTGTATTCGCCGCTGACGTTGTATGCGCAAACCGGAACCGGGCTGCTGTCAGCGAAATCGCGAATGATGTCGAGGTAAGCCAACGCTGGCTTGACCATGACCATGTCGGCGCCTTCTTCCAAATCCAATTCCAGCTCGCGATGAGCTTCGCGGCGGTTGCGCCAGTCCATTTGGTAACTGCGGCGATCGCCGAAAGACGGCGACGAACCAGCTGCATCGCGGAATGGACCGTAAAAAGCGCTGGCGTACTTGGCGGTGTAAGCCAGGATCGAGGTCTTGCTATGACCATGTTGATCGAGAGTTCCACGAATCGCGCCAATCCGGCCATCCATCATGTCGGACGGCGAAACAAAATCGGCACCGGCGGCGGCCAACACCCGTGCCATTTGGCTGAGCGCTTTGACCGAGTCATCGTTGACGATTTCCTCGTCGCGGACAAAGCCGCAGTGACCATGATCGGTGTAGGGGCACAAGCAGACGTCGACCATGACGATCAGGTCATCGCCAAACTGATCTTTCAGCAAACGCACCGCCGCTGGTACCTCGCCGTTTTCATCCAAAGCGCCCGTTCCCTCGGCATCCTTGTGCTCGGGCACACCAAACAGCATCACCGACGAAACGCCGTTTTCCAGATCGCGTTCGACCGCCGTCAGCAACTGATCGCCCGAATAGCGCGAAATCCCCGGCAAACTGGCAATGTCTTCTTTGCGCCCCTCGCCCGGTAAAACAAAATGGCCTTGCACCAATTGGCGCAATTCCAAACCGGGTTCAGCAGCGAGTTCGCGGAGAGCGGAAGTTCGCCGCCAGCGACGTGGGCGTACGGGAAGTTGCATGTCGACTGATGGAGTGGATGGCGCGGTGGCGATGGAATCGGCGGTCAACTGTCCGGCGACAAACCGGCCAAGTATTCCGCAAGGCATTCCGGCTTGGGTAACTGCAGCACACCATCCAAAGTGAAGCCCAGCTCTTCGGCTGCGCCTGCTGTCGAGTTGCCCAATGCAATCACATGTTGCGAGGCCGGGTCCTGCAAGCGGCTGCGCAAGGCGCGACCACCTGATGGGGAGAACAGCAGCACCGGCTCACCGGCTGCGGGCAGCTCGGTGCCGTCGGCGATGCCTTCGGTGCGGTAAACCGGAATACCGTTCACGGTCCAGCCGTTGGTTTCCAGTTCTTCCTTCATTTCCGGCCGCGGGTCTTCCGCCCGCAACCACAGCAAGGGGCGAGAATCGGCCTTGCCGACGCCATGTTGCTGCATGAATTGTTGGGCCAGCGCGTGCCCGCCGCGGCCTTCGGCGACCATGGCGTTCTCGAGCAAGGGCAATTTGTCGGCCAATCGCTTGAGCGCGCCAAAAGTGCCTGGGCCAACGACGGCGAGATTCAACTCAGCCAAAGCTGGCCAATGCGGCAGCAAGTTTTCCAAGCCGTAGCGCACGGCACCCGAGCTGGTCAGCAACAGCCAGTCACCTGGTTGCAGTTGCTCAAGATGGGCGCGGTCGGCATCTTCGACGGCTAGCGCCTGACGCTTGATCAAAGCAATCGGCTTCGCTTGCCAACCGCTTTCTTCGGCCGCTTTCATCCAAGCGGCAGCTCCAAAAGGCTCACGACCAATCCACAGCGTTGGACTCATGACGATACTCCATTCGCCGAAGGGGTTTCGGTGAGCCGATCCCGCACCTGCGCGACCAGTTGCTCGGCGTCGGCACCCACCAGGGTGCAACGCTGCAGCGGACCGTCTTCGACGCCCAAAGATGCTACCAGCTCAAAGCCACCTTCCACTCGGCTAGCGGAGGCCCCGAGCGGCAAGCTGCAACCACCACCTAGAGCGCGCAACAAGCTGCGCTCAACGTCGACCAGTTCCGCATCCTCAGCCACGTGCAAATGAGCCAAATGCTCACGGGTTTGGGCATCGTCGGCGCGGCATTCCACTGCCAATGCGCCTTGGCCGGGCGCGCCGGGCCAAGTTGGGTGATCCATGGTGACCACCTTCAAGCCACTGAGGTCGCTCTTTAGACGGCGCAGACCGGCGGAAGCGAGCACGATGGCGTCGTATTCGCCGTCACGCAGCTTTTGCACCCGGGTTGGAACGTTGCCGCGCAGCAGCTTGACCTCGCAATCGGGCACCAAGTCTTCCAACAAGGCACTGCGGCGGGCGGCGGAGGTGCCAATGATGGCGCCTTTTTTGACCAGCAATGGAGCACGCTCTTGGTCGACCGCTTGTTCACGAATCAACAAGCAATCGCGGGCGTC
>CAZMDZ010000009.1:20211-24069 GCA_964565175.1 uncultured Planctomycetales bacterium | reverse complement strand
CTCAGCCGCGTGAAGCTTTCCACCTCGCCTGTGAAGAAATGTTACGCGGACGGCCAAATGGCCCGCTTTTGCTCACTCTTTGGGCGTCGGCAACCGGCGGCGAGATTGACCACGAGTTGCTGCGTCGGCTGTTGAAATTAATGCCGACGCCAATGCCAGACCGCCCGGCTACCCGCGAGGATTTGATGAATCACCTCGCTCCGCGCGCCCAGTGCATGGCCGAATGGGCGCTGGCGCTGGCTCACCGCAAACGCCCCGAGGCGGTGGAGCCAGCCACCATGCTGGGCTGCGGCCTGGTCATCACTCGCTTGATCACCGACTTGCCCCAGGCGTTGAGTGCAAAGCACGTTTACCTACCGGTGGCGGATCTTGAGGCAGCCGGCATCACCACCGACGACTTGGTCGCTGGCGTCCGCACCGACGCGGTCAACGAATTTTTGTCGCGCGAATGCCGCTGGGCGCGCGAGCTCTTGGACTTGGGTTTGCCGGTTTGCGATGAAGTCGGCGCACGCATGAGCCGCGGCCTGCGTGCCGCCGTATTGCGGGCCCGAGAATTGCTGCAACGGATCGAAGACCCTAAACGAGATCTGTTTCGCCGCCCCACCCGCCTACCCAATCGAGTCCGTCTGCGCTGCGCCGTACGCGCATGGTGGCCCGTACCTGCGCGAAACAACCCAACCGCAAATGGCAACGATACGTCGAGCGCATCGAAGGAGTATGCTTCCAACGAATGCCAGCCATCCTCTTAGCCCTGCGTCCGCGCCAATGGACCAAGAACCTGGTGATCTTCGCCGGCCTGGCGTTCAGTGGTGGTGCCAGTGATGCGGACACCATTTCCAAGGCGGTGTTGGCCTTTGCGCTGTTTTGCGCGGCATCGTCGGCAGTGTATTTGTTCAATGACTTGCTCGACCGCAAGCGTGATCAGCAGCATCCAGTCAAGCGCAATCGACCAATCGCATCTGGCCAGGTTTCGGTAAGCACGGCGGCGATGACGTCAGCTGGGCTGGCGGTGGCGGCCTTGGCTCTAGGTTTCGCTTTCAGCGACGCCCCCGACGCCATCCTCGCCTACCTCGTCCTTCAAGGCGCCTATTCGCTGCGCTTGAAGCACGTCGTCATTTTGGATGTGTTCTGCATTGCCGCCGGTTTTTTGCTGCGCGTTCTTTGCGGCGTCTGGGCAATTGATGCGCCGCTGTCTCCGTGGCTGGTCGCCTGCACTGTGCAGCTGGCTTTGTTCCTGGCGTTGTGCAAACGCCGCGCCGAAGTCGTTGCCATTGGCGATGGCAGTCACGCTCAACGCCCATTGCTGCGCGAATACGCCGGCACCGGCACCGACGTCATGATTGGCGTCGCCGCCGCCGCGTTGCTCGCGACCTACACCTTGTACACCTTGCTTCCAGGGGCCTTGCTGCAAATGGATGTAACCATGGAATCGCGCGCCGGCGAACCGGGCATGATTTGGACGGTGCCGATGGTGTTGTACGGCGTGATGCGCTACCTCTTTCTGGTTTACAACCAAGAAAAGGGGGAGCGTCCCGAACGGATTTTGACCAATGACTTGCCGCTAGCACTGAGCATTTTGGCTTATTGCGCGGTCGTCGGTTGGGTGGTTTACTTTTAGTCAACACCCCGTTCTTGCCCTTGGACTAGCGTTCGGATCAGAATTCGCAATCGGACTAGAAAAACAAGACTGCCAACCATGAAAATCGTCATTACCGGCGGAGCAGGCTTCCTTGGCTACCACTTGTCGCAAGGATTGAAAGACCATGATTTGGTGTTGCTCGACGTCGCGGATTTTGTTGCGTCGGAAGTTCCAGAAAGTGCAACCACGATCAACGCCGACGTCCGCGATCCGGACGCCATGACCAGCGCTTTGGAAGGTGCGGACATGGTCATTCACGCCGCTGCTGGTTTGCCGTTGTGGAAGCCGTCGGAAATTCGAAGCGTGAATTTGGAAGGCACACGAGTGGTTTTGGATTGCGCGCAGAAACAGCAGGTCAAGCGGGTGGTGCATATTTCCAGCACTGCGGTTTACGGCATTCCGGATCACCATCCTTTGGTTGAAGACGACCGCATGGTTGGCGTCGGGCCTTATGGGGAAAGCAAAGTTGCCGCTGAAGAATTGTGCGGCGAAGCGCGCCAACGCGGGCAGTGTGTACCGGTGCTGAGACCGAAGACTTTCATTGGCACCGAACGCTTGGGCGTCTTTCAAATCCTGTTTGATTGGATTGTGGAAGGGCGCAAAATCCCGGTGATTGGCAGCGGCAACAATGTTTACCAGCTCCTTGCCGTGGAAGATTTGGTTCAAGCGGCGCGCCTAGTTTGCGAAGCCGACGCTGATCAAGCCAACGACACCTTCAACGTCGGCGCAGCTGAATTCGACACCGTCAAAGCAGATCTAACCTCGCTGTTCCACCATGCTGGTACCGGCAGTCGCGTGCTCGCCACTCCCGCTTGGTTCGCCAAAAGTTCGCTGGCCATCCTCGAAGCGATGCGCATGTCGCCGCTTTATAAGTGGATTTACGGCACCGCTGATCAAGACAGTTTTGTCAGCATTGAAAAGCTGCAAAAGCTGGGCTGGAAGCCGCAGTACTCCAACGCCGAAACGCTGATCTCAACCTTCGATTGGTACCGCGAAAACCGCGACCGCATTCCTGATGCGGGCACTGGTCACCGCGTGCCGTGGCGCGAAGGCGCCTTGGCGATCGTCAAAAGGTTTCTTTAGTTTCGCTTGGCCTTATCCTTTTTAGTTGGCGAGCGCTTCAGGAAAGTCAGACTGTCGACGCGCCACAAGTCGCTACGGTCGGCACCGGTGCGCACCTTGCGGTTGCCCTCGCCAGCTGGACGCATGACTAACTTCTTGGTCCGCAAACGCGGCACATGCACTTCACAGTTAAACAAGAAGGTGCCGATGGCGTTGCGAGAGAAGCTGTGCTCCGGATCTTCGAATTCAATCGACAGCGAATAATCGCCCTCGTCCGGGTTACGGTTTCGCCCGATTGGTTTGGGGTTCACATTGCCGAGTGCCGACTGACCAGCCTTCTCTTGGATCGCTGACTGCATGCTGCTGTCGCCCAAGCCATAAACCGCCGACTCTCGCCGCGCCTGCACTTCGCCGGCCAATTCCTTGATCTCGACGTAGCGTTTTTTATGGTTGGCGTAAGCCGTTTCCCAAGTCGTGAAGTAGTTGGTCGCCCAAAAGCGGCCACCGCCAGCGGCGACGGTGAGTCCCAACAAAATCATCATGGTGCGACGATTACTCATGAGCGATCCTCCTCGGCCTCTGCCAATTCGCGCGCCTTTTTGGTGTCGATTTGCAGGGTGATAATGGTGGTACTACCCACTCCTTCATCGGGCGGCCCCCAACCAGCGTTGGACGGCACACCAATCACCCACTCATGATTGCGCAGCGCAGCTTCCAAGCGTTCACCGACGCGAGTCGCATTCGACACTTGATCGCTAAGAATGGTAATGCCCAACTTGCATTCGACGTGAGCCTCTGACTTGGACTTCTTGTCCATCGACTCCAACGACAAGCTCTCCACCATCCAGCGGAAGCCCTTGTCGTCGAGTTCTTTGTGCAAGGCCTCAAACAGAAGGTTCCACGCATTCAAGCACGACTGCGGCATTTCGGTGGTACCGGTGCCGAACATGTCGTCGAGCTTTTCGGACTGCCTCTTAACTTGCGAGAAAAGGCTATTGATGTGAAACTCACGCTCAATGCCGCGACCTTCAAAGTTCGTCGGCACGCGCCAATCATCGGGCGCGAATTCGTGCATGTTTTCGTTGAGCACGCGGTCGACGTCACTAGAAACGATCTTCAGCAAACTGCTGCGGTTCTCTTCCAAGCTCGCCGACGCA
>CAZMDZ010000009.1:18458-20201 GCA_964565175.1 uncultured Planctomycetales bacterium | reverse complement strand
CCGCGTTTGAAGTTGACCACGCCGTTGAGCACGAAGTAGAACAACAAGCAAGTCAGGGCAAAAGTAACAGGCCCTTGCACTCGCTCCAATCCTTTGGTGAAACGAAACTCTTCCTGGCGGAAGTTCATCGGCGAGGACTTATCGCCGAGGCCGCGGTAGGCATTGCCCAAAGCAATTCCGCTGGCACCATTTTCGAACTCAAAGCGTTCGACCGGGAAGCCGAGCAGTTGCAGCAACGGCTCGTCCAATCCTGGGATGGCGGCACCGATCATGTGCATGCCGACGGGCTGTAGCGAACTGGCCAGCAAGCCACGCCGAATTTCGGCAGCTAAGCGGGCGCGGAAAGCAGCCAACTGTTCCGGGGATGCGGCCTCGAGCAACTGCGCCAAAGGCAAGTTGTCTGCGGGAGCCTCACCGACTCCAAACGAAAGCTCAGGAAGGATGTCTTCCTCTTCGGTTTCTTGGTCGGCCAGTTCATCCAGCGCTTCTTGGGCGACGGCTTCCGCACTGTCGGCGGCATGGCGCTCCGCTTCATCTGCTGCGTCGGTCGCGTGCTCATCGTGCTGGACCAATTCACCCGAGGTTTCCAGCGCCATCTCGCGAGCGAGGTCGCGGTAGCCGATATGCAAGGTGCGGGTCGCGCGAATTCCGCGACTGCCGTGCACCATCAGAATGGAAGTGAAAGGACCAATCCAAAGCAACGCTTGGTAGGCATCCAACTCCTCGTCGGCGGACATTTTAGGCAGCAGCTGAGTTGCTGCAGCCAAGCCGCCGTAGTCCACGTCCAAGGTAGAAGTATCGATGCCCGCGTCGGTCATGACATCCAAACAAGTTTGAATGCTCTCCTTAGGCATCGCCCCCACCATCAAGGTGCTAGTGGCGCGCTCATCGTGAAGTTCGATGTAATCGCAGACCACCTCATCGATGTCGATGTGATAGAGCTCCGATTCAATTTCAAACTTCAGCACCTGCATCACCTTGTCGCGCTCGATAAACGGCATCGAGTGCTCGCGCAAAGCTGTGTCGACGCTAGGTGCCGACACAATTAACCGATCGAACTTGGTCGCACCGGCGGACTTCAGGGCAGCCCCAAGACTGCGGCCGAGATCGCGGACCGGGTCGTCGCTGATCGACGTCAGGTTTTCGCCACCGGAGGCGGCGACGCTGTACTTCTTCAAGCTGCCATCGCAAAGCGCGAAGGTGAAGCCGTCAGGCTGGATTGAAATGCCGAGACTACGCATGAATGGAACGGCAGCAGGTTAACAGACGGGGCTACTGGCCATCGGGTGGCAGCAAGTGTCCCATGCGATCACGCTTGGTTTCAAGGTAGCGTCTGTTGTGTTCGTGTGGTTCAGTGGAAATGGGAAGCTGTTCGACGATTTCCAGGCCGTAGCCTTTCAAGCCAGCCAGCTTCTTCGGATTGTTGGTCAGCAAGCGCATCTGCCGCACGCCGAGGTCGTGGAGTATCTGCGCACCTACACCGTACTCCCTCATATCGGGCGGATAGCCAAGTTTCTCGTTGGCATCGACTGTGTCAAATCCTTCATCCTGCAGCTTGTAGGCTTCAAGCTTCTTTTCGAGGCCGATTCCGCGTCCTTCTTGGCGCATGTACAAAACCACGCCCCTGCCTGTTACAGAGATTTGACGCATCGCCGAGTGCAATTGCAAGCCGCAATCACAGCGCAGCGAACCGAGCACGTCGCCAGTGAAACACTCGGAGTGCACGCGCACGGTGACCGGCTC
>CAZMDZ010000009.1:1622-18448 GCA_964565175.1 uncultured Planctomycetales bacterium | reverse complement strand
GCACGGTTCCATCTTTTCGCTCATCTCTTCAGGTGCTTCCTCCCAGTTGTAGGTCAGCGCAATGTGCTCCTTGTCATCGGTCATGGAGCGGTAGAGATGAATCTTGAACTCACCAAATTCGGTGGGCAACGGCACGCCAGTGACCCGACGTTCGACCAGGCGTTCCCGACGTCGACGGTATTGAATCAAGTCCTCCACCGTCAGGATTTTCATGTCGTGCTTCTTGGCGAAGACTTCGAGATCCGGCATCCGCGACATGGTGCCGTCATCGTTCATAATCTCGCAGATCACGCCAGCGCCACGCAGTCCAGCCAACTGGGATAGATCGACCGAGCCTTCGGTTTGGCCAGGGCGCACCAGCACGCCTCCATCGCGGGCACGCAGCGGGAAGATATGCCCAGGCCGCGCCAAATCCATCGGCTTGGCGTCGGGGCTCGCCGCCACCTGAATCGTGGTCGCACGATCAGCCGCCGAAATGCCGGTGGTGACGCCTTCCCGAGCCTCGATGGACTCAAGAAATGCGGTTCCCATGCGTGAAGTATTGTCCGCAACTTGCGGTCGCAGCTGAAGTTGGTCGCAGATGTCGCCTTCTAGCGACAAACAAATCAAACCACCTCCCTCCTTGCGCATGAAGTTGATGGCTTCGGGAGTGACCTTCTCGGCGGCCATGACCAAGTCCCCTTCGTTTTCGCGACGGGGGTCGTCTACCAAGATGATCATTTTGCCCTGGCGGATGTCCTCCAAGGCTTGTTCAACGGACGCGAAAACCATGCTTTTAAGGTGTTTTTGCGGGGGTCGGCGGATGGCGACCGCCCATATTCTAGGACGGCTAAGCCCATGCCAATAGCCCCCGATTCAATGGAAATGCGCATTTCGTCCGAAAGAATTAATGATGACTTCCAAGAAACTCGCATTAATAGCCGCCGTGCTCTTAGCAATTGGCTTGGCGGGAGTTCCACAAGTTCAACTTGTTGGCAACCGCCTCAAGCAACAAAACAACGTTGTGAACGGCCTGCGAGTGGAATTTGAGGTGCTCAAAGACGCCTACATGGACCTTGAGCAGGCTCACGAAGGCCTCCAGTTGGATTACACCACGATCCAGCGCGACCAAGAAGACTTAACCTCATCCAATAAAAAGGCTTACGCTGAGCAAAGCCAACTGCGGTCGGAATATCGCACCTTGAGGGAGGAGCAAGCCAACCTGCAGAAGGTCCAGCAGGAAATCCGCGCCTATCACGCCACCTTGCTCGCGAGCCAAGAGAGTCTGAGCCAAGAACAGCAGCAGTTCATGAAGGACTTTGAGAGCAACTTGGCCGAACTGGTCAACCAAGACCAGAAAATCCAGGCCGAATTGGGCAACGTCAGCGGCATGGGGCAGGCAATCAAGAAAGATCTCCAGTTGGAAATGGCTGGCTGGGCAACGGATAGCCGGATGGATCGCCTCCACGACCTGGAAGCACAAGTCCTTTCGCCTGTATTCCAGCTGTCTGGTGGCGAAGCAGTCGGCTCAGCCGTCCTGATGCACCGCGAGGACAACGCCGACGGCACCCGCTACTACGCCCTGAGCTGCTATCACGTGATCCGTGACATCTTGGAGGAACGAGAGGACATGGAAGACCTGACTCAAGAAGAGGTCGCTGCGGTCTTCACTCATGCCGATGGTATAGAGGTGGATGCTACTGCCAGGATGATTGCCTGGGACATCCCCACCGACTTAGCTTTGTTGGAACTGACTTCCGAATACGACCTGCGCAATACAGCCAGGCTCGCCCCGCGGAATCGCAACCAGGAATTAGGCGTATTTGCCAATATCTATACCGTCGGCTGTCCCTTGGGCACCGCCGCTCAAGCCACCAGTGGCGAAATCACTCGCACCGCGTGGGAAGTGGACGGCGAGGACTATTGGATGGTCTCGAGCCCGGCGTACTTCGGCAACTCCGGCGGCGGCGTTTTCCATGCGGACACGCTGGAGCTCGTCGGCATTTTTGCCAAGATTTACACCCACGGCTCCTACCGGCCCCAGGTCATCACCCATATGGGATTGGCGATTCCGATCGACACGATTCACGATTGGTTGAGCGAGGCTGGCTACGACAGGCTTTTGCCGCAAGACTGATAGAGTGTCGGGCAGATCAGGGCGATAAACTACGCGCCCATTCCGTTCGCCATGACCCGACTGCTTCAAATTGCTTTGATCGCGCTGCTGTTCGCAGCCGCCCCTGCGCCCGCCACTCTGCTTCAAGAAGAAGGCGGACCATTCGACACCGCCCGCCAACTGGTGTCCGCTGGCAAAACCGAAGAAGCCAAAGCTGCGGCTGAAGTCGCCTTGGCATCTCATCCCTTCTCAACTGAGGGATACCGGTTGATGCACAAGATTGCCAAGCTCGAAGACGACTTGGATGGACAGTTGCAGTGGGCCAAATGGCTGTACTGGTCCGAGAAGTACGCGGGCAAGAGCGCCAAGCACATGGAAACGCTGATGCCCTTATTTGAGGGGCAGTGGGAAGGCTGGAACCGCGACGAGCTGATCTTGGAAGAATGGGAGTCGGCTTTAGACGAGGCGGCGAAAAAGGCTGCCAGCAAAAAGCAGTATCGGTTAGCGGGTCACTTAATGGACCGGCTGATGGAGTTGAACGCGGGTGACAAGAAGCTGGACAAGGCGTACAAGAAGTTGGCGGACAAGGCTGGCCAGCAGCTCTCGGGGGGCGCATTCACGGCGGCGTCGATTCGGCGCAAGAAACCGGATTGGCTCGACAAGGAAAACAAAAAGCACGAGCACTGGCAAAACCCATTTGAGCGCAAAACTCGGCACTACGACATTCACACCAACGTGTCGTGGCAGTTCGCCGAAACTGTGGCGTCGGCGATGGATGAGGTCAACGAGTTCTACCGTTCGGTTTACAACTACAAGAAAAAGGCGCGGGCGTCGATTCACGTCATGCGCAAGCGCTCGGACTTCGACAAGATGGCGCTGAAAGTCTTGGGGCGACCGATGCCCAGCCGTGGCGTCGGCGGTTATTGGGTGGCAACGCTGAAAACTGTGGTGGCCTATGACCGCGCCTATGACGAAGAAGGCTTCACCCAAGATGCACTCTGGAACACCTTGTTCCACGAAGCCAGCCACCAGTTCATGACTTTGCTGACCAAAGGTCGGCACATCCCACCGACCTGGCTGAACGAAGGCACCGCTTGCTATTTCGAAGGCTGCCAAATCAAAGCCGACGGCACCATCGTCAAAAATGCTCCCGCACTGCAGCGGCTACGTTCTTGGTACCACCTGGACAATTCTTCCCGCAAACACAGCCTGGAAGAGCTCATTGCTCACGACCGCAACCTAGGGGCGGACTCAACTGGCAGCTTGAGCTACGAAGGTGAGTTCTACCCTTATGGGTGGGCCTTGGTTTACTTCCTTTTGAACTACGAAGAGAATGACCGGCGGGTCTATGGCGTAGCTGTCACCGACGACGGCAAGGTTCGTGAGGATTACAAGGCCGTCCGCAAGGCCGGCAAATTGGTCTATCGCGACGCCTACGGAAAGTACCTGGCTTACTTTTCCGATCGCGGCTGCAAGGGAGACAAATATCACGCCTTGGAAATGGCCAAGAAGTTCTTCGTCGAGGAGATCGGTGACCCAGACGTGCCCGATTGGGATGCTTTTGAAAAGCGCTGGCGCAAATACTGCACTTCCCTCTACCACGAGGAGCAAGCTGGCAGTGAATTTGCCGACGTCGACCAAGCCCGCTCACGCGGCTACATGCTAGTTGAGGATTATGAACGCGCTCGGATTGCCGCCGAATTTGCTGACCGCAAACGGCCGGATGATCCCGAGACCTACCGCCTGCTCGCCTTGGCTTACGCTGGCGAAGGTCGTCAGGCTGACGGTGTATTCTGGATGGTCCGCCACTGGGAAAAGGTCTGGCCAGCTGGCAAAACCGAGGCAGCCGAAGAAGCAGAGACCTGGTTGGCGAAGAATGGTGGTAAGGATGTGATGAAGCTGTACATCGAGCCGACCAAAAAGGCGGTCGCCGATTTGCTGACTGCTTGCGATGACGCCATTCAAGCTGAAAATCCATTATCAGCAGTGCTCTTTGCCGTGAATGGCTCTGAAGCTCTGGAAATGGACCACTACCTATTGGTCAAGCACATCGGCCTTGGTTTGGAACCGGGGGAAGACTCGACCTTGGCCGCGTGTGGCCGTGACTTGCGGATGTGGCAGCGAGCCTTCGAGCGTGGGGAAGCTGGCAATCGCCAGCACTTGGCCCCAGGCGTCAAAGTGGACGTCGTCCGTTACGAAAAGGATGGGTTGTTCATGAACAACCCCAAAGACGAAGGCCACCCAGGGCGGGAGACCGTCAGCCGCCGCTCGTTGGAGCACCTGCAGCCGCCCTATGAAATCCGGGGCAAGGTCCAAACCGATGGTGGAACTGGAATCCTCTACCTAGGGCGTGATTTTGGCGGCCGCGCCCGGGCGTCGATTTTCTTCGATCGGAATGAAGACGGTGATCCAACCATTGGTGTTTGCCGGGTGGATCAAAAGTTGAACGTGGATGCGGGGCGTGCGATCCCACTAAATACCGTCTTCATGCGCTACAAACTGGCACAAAACGAAAAGATCGACTTTCATTTGAAGGTCAAAAAGGGTGAGGAGGACTCCACCCTTTCCGCGAACGAGGGGATCGATCTACCAATTGACTTGGAAGACATGCCTTCGCGCCGCCTCACTGGCGGAATTGCTCTGACCTGCGTCGATGGGGCCATTGCCCTGTGGTCGAATCTGGAGGTTCGCCCGAACCGTCCATTTTGGCCAGTTCCCTAGGGTACGAAGCCTGCCGAACCCGCCAAAAAGCGTGCCTTGACCAGCTTTCCATTTTTCCCAAGGATCTTCCTAAACCATAATAATCCAGCTATTCCCTTTCTGAGATTGGACTTACGTTTTCAAAACCAGAATTTTAGATGGCAAAATCAGTAAATTTCCCAGAGTTTCCTCTATTAATTCGACTTGACCCGAATTTTCGCAGTATTGTAGAGCGTGATGCACAGGACTGATCGTTCCCTCGATTCGCTCCGTGCTCCGGTTAGCCCCCGCCTTACTCCCTCATCCTCTAAAGGAAATCTCATGTTCAGAAACATCCTCACTGGCGCTGCTGTCATCGCCTTGATCTCCGGCGCCTCTGCTCAGCAGAAGCAACAAGTCCAAGTCCAGAAGGCCGTAGCACCTCAGTTCGCAGGTACTTTCAGCCCTCTGACCGGCTTCGTTTCGGCTAATAACCAGAACCGTATCGGTGCTGAAATGACCTACAACAACCACAGCCTGAGTAACTACTACTCGATTCCTGGCACCGACCAGGAGTGGATTGACAACGGTGTCTTGACTGACACTGATGGCACGGGCGCCGAAGCTGTTGACGGTTTGTCTTACACCTACTGCTCCGCAGACGCCAACCCGAACGGCATCTACGAAGTAGTCACCGTTTACGATGACTCTGTTTACTGCGCAGGTCCGACCAACTGGCCGGTCTTCGATTGCGGTTACGGCGTCTCTGGCCTGCCGGGCGGCAACAATGGCGCCCTCTCATGCTGGATCGTAACTTTGGATCTCGCTGGCGTTGAGTGCAACCTGACCGACGGTCACGGTGGCTCGATGGGCTGGGGTCAGATCTGGGATAACAGCTCGACTGGTCCGTGGATCGCCAACGGCGGCAACGGTCAGACCGATAGCTTTACCTGGTTCGACACCGTCGCTCCTAACGCTAACGCCTTCCAGGGTTGCTACTGGTTCGGTGGCATTCCATGGGCTGGCTTCGCCATGACCATGTACACCTCTGGTGGCGGCGGAGGCGGCATGAACTTGTCGACTACCGGCGCAGCTGGTGGTGCAATGACCTTCGACGTCTCCGGCGCAACTGCTGGCGGCATCGTCGCTTACATGTACGCTTTCGGTCAAGGTGCACACTCTGCATTCAACCCGATCACTGGTAACAACGTCACGACTGGCCTGTCCAGCACTGGCTTCACCATCGCCGCTATCGTCGCTGCTGACGGCTCGGGCGCTTACAGCTACGGCACCAACGTTCCTGGTGCAGCTGCCGGCCTCGTTTCTGTCCAGGTTGCCGACGCCTCGACTGATGGTCTGTCCAACGTTGTCGACCTGTAAATCTCCTGATTTACTGATTAGTTGACCTTTAGGGTCCCGCCTCTGGGCGGGACCCTTCTTTCGTTTAGACCAAACAGTTTGCGCTTTATGCTTGGCGATTCGTCGGATCCTTGCGCTCCAACAAGCACAAACGGCCGCCAGCAATCGAGAGGCGATGAGTCTCATTGACCGAAGTCGATCCCCGTCGAATCAATGCACTCTCCCAGTCCGACAAGCTCTGTCGAGTACTGCGGACACCGGCGGCGACCGTCAGCCGCCGAATTGCTTGCAGCCGAAGAACGCTAGGGAGAGCAACCCAGTTCGAGGACCAATCGTCTGAGCCAGCCTGATCAAAGCCTGAATCCAACCAAGAACGCCATTGCTGGGCGTCAGAAGCAAGCTGGAGCACGGCTTCTACGGGATCGCCTGGAGAAATCTCGCCGAGCAAAGGCATGATCTGCATGCGCAGCAGGTTGCGTGCAGCTGCCTCTGCCAGTTCGTTGGTGGGGTCCTCAATCCACGTCTGACCATCCTGAGCCAGCTCGAGGCGAATCTGGGAGGCTCGACAAGCCAACAACGGTCGCCGCAGCTCCAAATTGGGTACACCGAAGTCCCCAAGGGTGCGTACCGCTGGCATTCCCGCCAAGCCATGCAGGCCTGTTCCGCGAAGAATGCGCAGCAAAACAGTTTCTGCTTGGTCGTCGGCGTGATGAGCGGTCAGCAGGATGGAAGCGTCGTCGATTTTTGCCTGGGCGGCGAAAAGGCGGTACCGAATCTGCCTGAGCTGGTTTTCACTCGTGGGGCGCCCCGGCAGAGAATCCATCCCTCGCTCGGAAGCCAAGGTTTCTGGGTGCAGCAGCCTGACGGAGAATCCTAAATCCCGGTAGATCGCCGCCGCCTGCTCTGCTTCCGCCGCTGTGCCAGGACGATGAGCGTGATCCACCACCCAAACCACCGCAGAAGGGGCTTGCTCGCCAAGGCTTTGGGCGTATTCCCGCCACTTCAACGCGAGGTAGGTGGAGTCCGCCCCACCGGAACAGGCCAAAGCAACCGTAGATTTTGACGGCCACGGGCCAATGCCTTCGAAAGAGGGTGCCGCGGGTCTGGGCATGCGTTTAGAATCTCCGCTTCCAGGCCTACTGGAAACCCCCTTTGTGCTTTTTTGTGCCAAGGGACCATCCTTTCCTTCCCCCTGCACTCGCAACAAGAGTACTCAAATGGCTTTTCGCATCGCCATCAATGGCTTCGGCCGCATCGGTCGCAACGTTTTCCGGATCATGCACGGTAGCGACGACATGAAAGTCGTCGCTATCAACGATCTGACCGATACATCCACCCTGGCGCACCTGCTCCGCTACGACACCGTTTCTGGGCGCTTTGACGGCAACGTCGAAGTCGGCGATGGAGTCATGACTGTGGATGGCCAAGAGGTGAAGACTCTGGCCGAGCGTGACCCCAGTAACTTGCCGTGGGGCGATTTGGGCGTCGACTTTGTCGTCGAAGCTACCGGCATCTTCGCCACCCGTGAAGCTTGCCAGAAGCACATCGATGCTGGCGCCAACAAGGTGCTGCTGACGGTGCCACCGAAGGATCAGATTGACAACATGATCGTTCTTGGCGTCAACGATGACGACCTCAAGGCCAGCGACCGCATCATCTCCAATGCCTCCTGCACCACCAACTGCTTGGCTCCATTGGCCAAGGTGTTGCACTCTGAGTTTGGCATCCGTCGTGGCTTGATGAACACCATCCACGCCTACACCAACGATCAGCGCATCTTGGACCTGCCGCACGGCGACTTGCGTCGTGCTCGCTCGGCCGCCCAAAACATCATCCCAACCTCGACTGGTGCCGCCCGCGCCGTCGGCAAAGTTTTGCCTGACCTCAACGGCAAGCTGGATGGCATGTCCATGCGCGTGCCCGTGCCTTGTGGCTCCGTAGTCGACTTGGTCGCCGTAGTCGCCAAGGAAGTCTCCATCGAGCAGGTCAACGCCGCTGTCAAGGCAGCCGCCGAGGGCCCGATGAAGGGAGTTCTGCAGTACACCGAAGACCCCATGGTTTCCAGCGACGTCCTGGGCAACCCACACTCCAGCGTCTTCGACGCCGGCTCGACCATGGTGCTCGACACCAACATGGTCAAGGTGGTTTCGTGGTACGACAACGAGTGGGGCTACTCAAACCGCGTCTGCGATTTGATCGCCAAGTCTGCTGCAATGTAAGTCTTGGAGCTGCCCAACGGCAGCACAATATGGGCTTCGACCCCAACTGCGCCGTTCCCTTCGGGGAGCGGCGCTTTTTTGTTGCGGCCGGGCTAACCTATTGCGAATCCAGCAACCATCCCCGCTGCAATGAGCTCATCTCCCTCGACTTTGCCTTCCATCGACTTCGCCGGTAAGCGCGCTTTTGTGCGCGTTGACTTCAACGTTCCCCTGAAAGACGGCGTCATCGGCGATGACACTCGCATTCGCGCAGCACTCCCCACCCTCCAGCACATTCTTGCTGCAGGAGGGTCGGTCATCGCCGCCTCGCACTTGGGTCGACCTAAAGGCAAAATCGTCGAAGAATTGCGCATGGCCCCGGTTGCCGCCCATTTGCAAAAACTGCTGGGCGAAAAAGTTGCCGTTCACGCTGCACCAGCTGTTCGCGGCACCGAAGTGACTGCAATGGCAATGGCCCTGAAGCCGGGCCAAGTCCTGCTGTTGGAAAACCTGCGCTTCGAAGCAGGCGAGACCGAAAACGACGATGCCTTGGCCCAAGACCTTGCCGCTCTGGCGGACGTTTTTGTCCAAGATGCCTTTGGCACCTGCCACCGGGCCCACGCTTCGACTGCAGGTGTGCCCGCACGACTCAAGCCCGCAGTTCCTGGTTGCTTGCTTCAACGCGAGATAGAAGCGTTTGATTTGGCATTCGGTGACCCCAAACGGCCATTGGTTGCCGTGGTCGGCGGAGCCAAAGTTTCAGACAAAATCATGGTGCTGCAGCGCCTGATTGAAAAGGTGGACACCATCCTGGTCGGCGGTGGAATGGCTTACACCTTCCTCAAGGCTCAAGGCGGCAACATCGGTTCGTCGCTGTGTGAAGAAGAGCGGTTAGAGACTGCTCGCCAAATCATGGCGGAAGCTGCCAATAAGGGCGTCGACCTATTGCTGCCGGTCGACCACATTGGGGCGGATGCATTCGCCGATGATGCCAACACCAAGGTCTTCCAAGGCGACCTCGAAGACGGCTGGATGGGCTTAGACATTGGCCCAGAGACCCAAATCTTGTTCTCTGACAAGCTGGCCACTGCCGCCACCGTGGTCTGGAACGGCCCAATGGGTGTGTTCGAAATGGAAGCCTTTAGCCAGGGCACATCGAAGATCGCGCTAGTTTTGGCTGAATCCGAGTGCACTTCAGTGGTTGGTGGTGGCGATTCGGTTGCTGCAATTGTCAAAAACGGGGTTCAGGAGCGCATTTCGCACATCTCCACCGGTGGCGGCGCTTTCTTGGAAATGCTCGAGGGCAAAGAGCTTCCTGGAATCGCAGCTCTCAAGTAGAGAAAAGGACAGCCCACCCCGCATCGCGCCTGCTCCCCCGAGGGGCGAAACCGCAAGGCAGTGCTGTCCAGAGTTCGTTTGACCAGAAACTCTCTCCTCACTGTGAAGACGGAATGCGACTAGAATGGTTACAACTTTTCCGCGCTGATCCCCTAGGTACCTCCCCTCTCCCCAATGAACCAGCCCGAACAGAAGCCCCTACTCAAGCGAGTTTGGAAAAAGCTGACCCATCGATGGATCCGCGTGGTGGATTTCCACATCATGCGCCGCCCGTTGTCGCTGCCGAATTACAAGATCCCTGGCGGCAAAGCCAGCGCCGTCGGGATCGAGGTTGACGAAAACTATATGTACAACCCAACCCACGAGCAGATCGACACGCTCGAGGGCCACTTCCCTGAGCAGAAGCTTCAAATTTTCCACTACGCGATCGACAATCCCGCAATCGATTTCACCGCCCGCCTAATGCCGGAAGGCGGACTATGGGGATACATGATGCATTCGTTCGAGCCGATGAAGGACGTGGCGTACGGATTCACCATCCCAATCATTGCGGGTATTGAATCACTCCAATTCGACGGCTGGGTACACCCCGAAAAACGCGGCCGTCTCGTCGCCATGGAAGGCTCAAACTGGATGCTGGACCGCCGTCGCGGCACCGGCCATGAGGCCATCGTCATTGCCGTACGCACCCAAGACCGGCCAGCATTGAAGTACCACCATCGCTTCGGCTACGAGCATGTCGGCTCGATCCGCCACTACCGTATCGGCAAGCTGCGCTGGAATAAGATTGAGATGGAAGGTCGATCCTAACGGAAGCCGACCTACTCGCGATCCTTGAGCAAGTATTGGAATCCGAATTTTGCCACGAGCAAAAACCAACACAAAAGCCAAGAGCCCCAAAGAATAAGGCCGGGTGTTGAGGTCGTGCATGCCCACCAGCAGTCCCAGTCCGTCATGGATGGCAACCTTAACTCCCAGGCATTCCAGTGCCCTTCATGGTAACGAGGGCAGAAGACTTTCCAATTGTATAATAGGCATCTACAATTGGGATAAGAGCCAGCCCTAGCTTGGGCATTACCCATCTCAGTGCGACTTTCTCTTCATTATCTTCGCAAGACCCATCGTCGCAAATATCGTCTAGACAGTCTTCGCATTCATCCTCATCGTGGACTTTCACATTTGCAGGACCGGATCTACGGACTGCCGGTTTGCGAGCCTTTGACTTGCGCGTTTTATGCCTGCGGACTTTTGATTTCATATTACTGATTTGAAGGAGGTTGGTCGCCGCCATCCTGGTCGCCGTCGATCCTGGAGTCCTCGTCGTCGCTCTTTTTTAGTCGCCCTGCCTGTTTCACGGCGCGGCGCAGCAATAACTCAACTTGGGAATTCAGGCTTCTGAAGTCGTCCTCGGCCCAGCGACGCAATGCATCGTGTAGCCGAGGATCAACTCGTAGCAAAAAAGCCTTTCGTTTTGCCATTTACCCGATTGCGGTTGGGCGGCTGGGGGTCACGCTAGTAAACGGAACCGGTGTTGACCACAGGTTGAGTGGATTTATCACCGCACAGCACGACTAACAAGTTGCTGACCATTTGCGCTTTGCGTTCTTCATCCAATTCCACCACATCATTTTCATTGAGCTTGGTGATCGCCATTTCGACCATGCCAACGGCACCATCGACGATCTTCTGACGCGCGGCAATGATGGCGTCGGCCTGTTGGCGCTGAAGCATGGCACTGGCGATTTCTTGGGCGTATGCCAAGTGACTGATCCGTGCTTCCAACACCTCTACCCCTGCTTTGTCCAAACGCTCTTGAACTTCAACCTTTAATTGTTCGGCCACCTGCTGAGCATGGCTGCGCAAGGCAACGCTTTCGCCGTCGTGGGCATCGTAAGGGTAGCGCACCGCCAAGTTGCGCAACGCCGCTTCGCTTTGCACGCAAACGTAGTCTTCGTAGTCATCGACTTCGAACACCGCTTCAGCAGTTTCCACCACTTTCCAAACAACGACGGCACCGATTTCAATTGGATTACCTTCTTTGTCGTTGACCTTAAGTTTGTCCGAGTCGAAATTTCGCACGCGCACCGAAACACGTGTGCGAGTGGTGAAGGGGTTCACCCACCACAGACCTTGGTCATGAATGGTTCCGATGTATCGACCGAATAGCTGCACCACGCGCGACTGGTTTGGACTGACCGCAGTGAAGCCAATCAAGGTCATCAGCAGGCTGATGATCAAGACGAAACCGGTGATGACTAAAACGCCGATGACGACGTCTTCCCTGACATTGGCAGCAGTAATAAAGCAGGCCAAAATGCCGGCGATCAGTGCGGGGACTTGAAACAGGAGGACCGGCAAACCGGCCCGGGGAGTCAATGTGCGTTCTTCAATCATGTCCGTAGGGCGAGATATCGAAGTGATATCACTCTGATACCATACGACGCCTAGTTCGATCGCGTAGGCAAAATCTGCAAAATCCAGCGGAGACCTAGATTCCGGCGGGCTCCGACTCGGCCGCGGGTGGATCCTCGGTCAAGGATTCAGCTTCGGAATCGGCCTCTTTGTCGGCCTGCTCCCAATCACGTATCCTTTTATCAATAAATGCCTTACCTTGCTCAAGCACATCCTCGGAGCCGCGTTTTACCGCCTCGTTGGTGCGAGCAGGACCGTAGTGGTAATACGAGCCCAAAATGGTCACGCCCAACAGAATTAGCGCCACCATGAAGAACTTCAGGCTCTTGCGAACCAGCCACAGCAGGAAAACCACGGCCAGCAAAATCACCACCGCACCGAGGGCTGGATTCAACTGAACCCAGTCCAAAAACTGCTGCGCAAAAGCGGGCAAGGTGATCGCGACCATCGCCTGATTTTACGCTCTCGACCCGGCAATCGGAATGGTCAAGCGTGCGGAAAGATCAGCATTGGCGCGCATAAGATAGGGCCAATGGCGCTCCCCCTCCGCATTGCCCCATCCATCCTCGCTTGTGATTTCGCCCAGCTCAAAAATGAGCTGAAACGGGCCGAAGACGCTGGCGCGGACTGGCATCACGTCGACATAATGGATGGTCATTTTGTGCCCAATCTCTCGATCGGTCCGCCGGTGGTGGAATGGGTCAAACGCTATTCCGCGCTGCCGCTCGACGTTCACTTGATGATCGAAGAACCGGCCAAGTGGGCGCAACGCTACGCCGATGCAGGCGCCGACATTTTGACCTTTCATTACGAAGCCGCCGACGCCAACTTCACCGAAACCCTCGAAGCTTTCCAAGCCACTGGCTGCAAGGTTGGGGTAGCCGTCAACCCGCCATGCGGCGTCGAAGGAATGAAGCCTTTCCTCGATCAAATCGACTTGGTGCTCATCATGTCGGTGCACGCAGGTTTTGGCGGCCAAAGTTTCATGCCCGAGGTCTTGGACAAGGTCAAGCAACTGCGCGATTGGGGTTATGACGGGGACATTCAAATGGATGGCGGCATCACCGATCAAACTGTGCAAGCCTGCGCCGAAGCCGGAACCAATGTATTCGTGGCTGGCACCTACCTCTACCGCGCCGACGACTTTGCATCGGCTTTGGAAACCATGCGCAACGCCGCTCCCCTACCCAGCTGATGGACTTTCAATTCCGCCCGTTCGACAAGGAAAAAGACCTCGACGCTTACTCTCTTTCGATCGCCGAAGCATTCGCCGCCGACGAGAAGAAGGTGATTGAATGGATTAACCTGTGCAAGGTCGAGAATATTCGCGTCATTGAAGTTGATGGCACCTTGGCTGGCACGACTGTGATGGCGCCAATGGGTCAATTCTTTGGTGGCCAATCGGTCCCGATGATTGGCATCGCCGGGGTGACGATCAGGCCCGAATTCCGTGGAAAAGGCGTCGCCAAACGCATGATCACGGCTACAGTTCAGGAAATGGCGGCAAGCGGAATCGCTCTGTCAACGCTGTATCCATCGACCATGCCGCTTTATCAATACGCTGGCTATGAAATGGCTGGGGTCAACCACGAGTTTGTCCTGGAGTTCGAACATTTGCCGAATGCGCGACTCAATCACTTGGCCGAGCTTGGCTTGGAAGTGGTCCCCGGCAGCCGTGACAACGAAGAGGAGATTCGTGCGCTTTACCAGCAAGTCGCCTGCACCCAAGACGGCATGTTGGATCGCCAAGATTACATTTGGCAACGCGTGCTTGAACCGCGTGACAAAGCAGGCCGAATCTATTTGATCCGCAGAATCAGCGATCAACAATTGCGGGCTTATCTCGTGCTCAGCCAAGAAGGCCCGGCCGAACTCGACGGCTGGCTTCAGCTCAATTTGCACTGCGCGCAAGCGCTCGACGCCGAGGCTTGGTACGCAGTTTTTACACTGCTGCGTTCCTATCAATCGATGGCGCGCAAACTGATCACCAGCATCGACACCCGCCATCCGCTTTACCAAATGTTGCCGGAACAACGGGATCCATTAAGGTTGAAGGAGTCGTGGATGACGCGCATTTTAAACATCAAGCAAGCCTTGGAGATGCGCGGCTATCCAGTCGGATTGCACGCCGACCTACAGCTGGAGATCGCCGACGAATTGGTTCCCAGCAACCAAGGACTGTGGCACTTAAAAATCGCCGACGGCAAGGGCGATGCGGAACGGATCGGTGATTTGGATTTGCCCGCCGATGCGAGACCGGTTGGCGGTAGCGCGACTCCCCCCTCCACAGCCACTTCCCCGCCACCAACTGGCAAGTTACGCACCAGCATTCGCCACCTCGCGCCGCTGTACAGCGGCTACGTCAATGCCGAGTTGCTGGCTCAAACCGGTCGCATTCAAGCCGATTCCAGCACCCAACGACTGGCCAGCTCCATTTTCGCTGGCTCGTCGCCGTGGATGCCGGACTTCTTCTAGCCCCACCGCCAACGGCCCGCCGTTCCGAGGCTGCTAAACTATGGGCCATGGGCTGGGGCCGACTACGTAAGAAGAAGGACATCCCCGGTGGGCTTTGGACGAAGTGCAAAGACTGCGGGGCGCTGATCTACACCAAGGAGTTCGTGCAGAACATGCACGTCTGCCCCAAGTGCGGTTATCACCACACGGTGAATGGTCGGCGGCGGATTGAAATCACCGCTGACCCAGGCACCTTTGCGGAGCAGTTCACCGAGCTGATGCCGAGAGATCGGTTGAATTTCGTCGATAAGGAGCCCTACGCCGAAAAGCTGGAGAAGGCTCAAGAGAAGACCGGGCAAACCGACGCCTGCATTGCAGGAACTTGCCAAATTGAAGGACACGACGTGGTCATGGCAGTGCTCGACTTCTCTTTCATGGGTGGCTCCATGGGCGAAGTCGTCGGCGAGAAACTTGCTCAATCGATTGAACTGGCCGAAGAGAAAGAATTGCCACTGATCATTTTCAGCGCCAGCGGCGGGGCGCGCATGCACGAAGGCGCAATTTCGCTAATGCAAATGGCAAAAACCTGCGCGGCGTTGCAAAAGTACTCTGCGGCCGGCGGCTTTTCAATTTCGGTGATGACCAACCCGACCACCGGTGGCGTCACTGCTTCTTTCGCCAGCGTTTGCGATTTGATGATCGGCGAACCCAAGGCGTTGATCGGCTTTGCTGGCCCACGCGTGATCCAAAACACCATCCAGCAAGACTTACCCGACGGCTTCCAGCGCTCTGAGTTCTTGCTCGAAAAAGGTCAGCTCGACAAGATTGTGGGGCGCCCGGATATGCGCACGATGTTGGCGCAAATTCTCAGCTACACGCCGCACGCGCGCAAAGCTGGCTCCAAATAGCCTTCCCACAGGATCGACGCTCGGTTGACTCGGCGGGACTCCTCCGATTAGACCAGTGGTCGACTCGTACGACGCAACTGACCGCAAGCCGCTTGAGCGCTGCCACCGACGGTGTTGCGCAAACGAACCGACACGCCAGCCTGTTTCACGGTAGCGGCAAATTGTTGCGCACGCTCCGCACTTGGACTTTGAAAGTCCATTCCGGAAACTGCATTCCACGGAATCAAACTGACGTGGGCACGACGACCAGCGAGCGCGTCGGCCAATTCGGCGGCTTGCTGAGTGGAATCGTTTCTGCCGCCGATCAGTACGTACTCCACCTGATAGGCGCGACCAGTCTCCGCCGCGTATTGATCCGCCGCCGCGAGCAAGTCCAACGGATTGATCTTGCTTTGAGTGGGAATCAACTCGGCGCGCAAATCAGCATCCAGGGCATGCAAAGACAGGGCAAGAGTGAATTTCAACCCCAACTCCCCGAGTCGCTTCACCGCATTGGGCGGCCCCACGGTCGACACCAACATGCGCCGCGGACCGATGCCGCCTTCCTCGCGCAGCACCTCAATCGCTTGTTTCAACTCAGTTAGGTTTTGAGTCGGTTCACCCGAACCCATGAAAACCAACCGGCGGACGTCGGCGTGGCGGCGAATTTGCACCACTTGCTCCAGTAACTCATGGCACTTCAAGTTGCGCACCACCCCATCCAAGCCAGAGGCGCAAAACTTGCACGCCATCGCACAGCCAACCTGAGTGCTCAAACAAGCCGACGGCGCCTTGGTGCCGGGTAGCCAAACGGCCTCGATGGCTTCGCCGTCGCTGAGTCCCAGCAAGTACTTGCACGAACCGTCATCGGCAGGGAATTGTTTTGAACTCCGAATCGAATCCCAGGTGAAGCGCTGCTCCAACTCCTCAATCAATTCTCGACTCTTGCGACTGGTCAAGAAAATGGGTGCCACGTTGGATGAACCTGGCAAACGCCCCCGAGTACTTCCTAAAAAAGGAATTGCGCCGCCGGTCAAAAACCAGCGGCGCAATTGATTGGCGCGTTCAGGCGCAAAGCCCAACTCGGCAACGCACTCGCGAGCTTGCGGCAACGTCAGTTGCAGAAAGGGCAAGCGCATGGCGGAGACCCGACTTACTCCTCGGTGAACAACTCGTGGCCGGATTCTTGTGCGTCTTTGAGCTTGCCGTAGATTTTTTGAGCCAAAGCGGCATCGCCATTGAGCACAGCTCCTTCCAGCATCAGCAATCCACTTTGCAATTCGATCATGCCCAAACGGTAGTCCTTGACGAACTTCGCTTGCGCTTCTTCACCTTCAATGCCCGCAGTCATGGCTGGCTTTTCCGTTTTGCACAGGTGCGCAGCTTCCTGCATCGACAAGATGC
>CAZMDZ010000009.1:0-1612 GCA_964565175.1 uncultured Planctomycetales bacterium | reverse complement strand
ACTGGCAATGCAGCAGGTAATTGCTCTTCATCCTTCAGACCGCGACGCAAACGACGCATGCCCTTCTTGATCGTTTCCATGTTCTTGGCCAACGGCGTTTCGTCGTGCTCATGCTCACCTTCTTGATGAGCGGGCTCTTGGGCCTTGGCGCCTTCGGCATCGGCGTTGCCAGAGAGGTTCGACAGCAACGGCCGCGACAAAGCGGTCATCAACAGAAGAGAAAGGAGAGCGAGTAGTGCGTTACGAGTCATCTTGCGGTGGTCCGGGACAAACGGGTGAAGCGAAGGCTATTCAACCTTGAAGGAACCCGGCATCGGGATCGGGTAGCGGCCGTCGGCGTTTGGAGTGGTGGGCGGCGTGCCATCCCAGGCGTAACGATCGGGAACCAGCTCGATCTTGGAGTTTAGAGCTTGGTCCCAAGTTACGACCTTTCCGGAATAGGTCGCCATACGGCCAAGAATCGACGTCAAGGTACTCTTGGCGCCGTATTCGGCCTCATTATACGGCAGGTCGGCGCGGATGGCGGCGAACAGTTGGTTGTGTTCAACCTGGTAGTGATCCGGGTCTTCGCCGCGGAAGCGCCAGGCCTTTTCGCCATCGACTTCAATCTTGCCGCCGCCGATGTTGGCAGTGCCCAAAGTACCTGTGGCGTGTTCATTTACGTGCGACCAGGCGCCCGGCATGTGGCGGCACTGCGACAGCATTTTGAGGCCACTGGCATAGGTGAATTCAACCATGTGATGGTCAAAAATTTCACCGTGATCGATGCCGGTGCGAACTAAGCGACCGCCTTGACCATTGGCCTTAGCGGGGAAATCATCGACCAGCCAGTTGCAGACATCAAGGTTGTGAATGTGCTGCTCAGTGATGTGATCGCCGCACAGCCAGTTGAAGTAGTACCAGTTGCGCATTTGGTACTCCATCTCGGTCTGCCCCTCTTGACGCGGCCGCACCCAAACACCGGCGCTGTTCCAATAACAACGCAGCAAGCGCAAATCACCAATCGCGCCTTCGCGGATACGGCGAATGACCTCGTTGTACTTAGCCGAGTGGTGGCGCTGCAAACCGACGCCGACCTTCAGGTTTTTCTGTTTGGCGGCTTCGGCAGCGGCCAACACCTTGCGAATTCCAGAGCCATCGACCGCCAACGGCTTCTCCATGAAGACGTGCTTGCCTTGGTTCACAGCGTATTCGAAATGCATCGGCCGGAAGCCCGGAGGGGTGGCCAGAATGACTAGATCGACACCACTATCAATCGCTTTTTTATAGGCGTCGAAACCAGTGAAGCGGCGCTCTTCGGGAACGTCGACCTGATCCGGCTTACCTTTCTTGAGGTACTCATAAGTACCGTTCAAACGATCGCCGAAAGCGTCTGCCATGGCGACCAGGCGGGTCGGGCCCTCGGTGCTCAGCGCTTGCCATGCGGCGCCTGAACCTCGGCCGCCACAACCGATCAAAGCAATGCGAATTTCGTCGTCCTTGCCATCGCGACCCCCGGCGACGGGAGCCACACATGCCGGCAAGCCCAGGGCGCTCGCGCCGATGGCATAGGCAGAGGTTTGCTTGAGAAATTTTCGACGGTTGGAGCTCATTTCGGAAGAACGGGGGATTG
>CAZMDZ010000008.1:0-26071 GCA_964565175.1 uncultured Planctomycetales bacterium | reverse complement strand
TGGCCGACTCGCTAGCCCAAATGCGCCACCAAGTGGATCTTCCCGAGGGCTATTACCGCGACACCGCCAAACGATTCGTCAAGATTTCCCGTGCTCTGCAATACGCTCACGACGCCGGGGTGATCCACCGCGATGTCAAGCCAGGCAACATATTGATGACCGAAGAAGGCGAGCCCAAGCTCGCCGACTTTGGCTTGGCCAAGTTGCATGGAGACGTGAGCCTTTCCAAAACCGGGCACATCGTCGGCACACCGTATTACATGTCGCCGGAACAAGCCACCGCCCGCATTCTTGAGGTGGATCACCGCACCGACATCTTTTCACTTGGCGCCACCCTTTATGAAGCCTTGACTCTAGTTCGACCATTCCACGGCGATACCGGGCAGCAGGTGGTGCAGCAGATTTTAATGGTAGATCCACCGCGTCCAGATCAAGTGCGCTCCAAGGTGCCGGTGGACTTGTCAGTAATCTGTCTCAAGGCAATGGAGAAGAACCCGGATTATCGCTATTCGACAATGGCGGAATTGGCGGACGACCTGCAACGTTTTCTGGACGGTCAACCTATCTTGGCGCAATCCCCGCGCTGGTTGCGCCGCGCCGTTAAGTGGGCGCGCCGCAACCCGCTGCTAAGCGGAGGCGGATCCATTGCCGCCGTTGCTTTTGTGATTGTCACGCTGTCTTGGGTGCAAGTGCGGGATGCTTTGGATGAGGCTGAGCAGGCGCGTAAAGAAGCCCGGCGCGAAGCCGCCACCACCGCCGCCACCGCCGACTTCCTAATCGACTTGCTGGAACAGGCCGACCCAAGCCAGACTCCCGGCCAGGAGGTCACCGTGCGCCAAATCCTCACCCAAGGTTCGCAACGGATCTTGGCCGAGTTGGTGGAAGAGCCGCGGGTGCGTGGTCGGTTGTTGACCACCATCGGCAAAACTTTCTTTTCGTTGGGCCTTTACGCCGAAGCTTTGGAGCAGTTGGAGAAGGCGGTGGAATTGCAACGCGATTTGGCGGATGGCAGCAGTCTCGACTTGGCGGTGGCGCTTAACGCACTAGCAAATGTTCACGCTTTCCAGGATAGGTTGCAAGAAGCAGAACCGCTCTATCGCGAAGCTCATCAGATTTTCTTGCAGGAGTATGGGCCGGATCATGATGTAGTGTTGGTGAACTCAGGCAACCTGGGCACATTGTTCCTACACATGCGGCGCTACGAGGATGCCGAACCTCTGCTGATTCAGACCTTAGAAGCGACTCGCCGGATGTATGGCGAGGAAAGTTCTCACACTCTTGCCGGGATCGGAAATTTGGCCTTTCTTTACCTGCGACAGGGTCGTCTGGATGAAGCTGAAAGGCTGACCCTGGAAAAGGTGGAACTGGCGCAGCGTGCGGTCGGAAAAGACCACCCTGAATCGCTGGCCGCCCGCCATGCCTGGGCGAGTTTGCTGATCCGGCAAGGCGAACGCGAGAAGGCGGCTGAGTTGCTTGAAGCGCTAGTTGGGGATTGCCGAAGAGTGCTGGAGGCAGAACATCCCAAGACATTGAATTCGCTTTCGCTGCTAGCCGGGTTACGCCGCGATTTGGGCCAGCTTGAGGCGGCTGAGTCTGCTTTCCGCGAGGTGTTAGAAGGGCGCCGGAAGCGCTTAGGTCCGGACAGTTCACGTGCCCTTCAGACTGCCTACAACCTAAGTCACGTGCTGATTTTGCAGAATCGCCATGCCGAAGCGGTTCCGCTGGTACGCGAGGTGCTGGAAAAGACCGATCCAGCAAATCCTAGTTATCCGGTCCGCAGCAGGCTATTGGAGCGGGCATTGGCTGGACCGGCCAAAGGAAAATAATCGCAAAATATAGGTCCAAGGTTTGGATCGAGGCGGTCTCTGTTTGCTTGAAGGCCTGCCATTCCGGTTGGGCCGGGAGAAGCAGACATGAAAGCATTCCTCACCATTCTTTTTTTCACCCTTTACCAAAGTCCCAATTTAAACGGCCAGGGAAGCTGGGAGGCTATCCACGCGCGCTTGGGTTCCGGAGACGGTGGCGGCGCAGCATCCGTGGATGGCGGCGGCGACATTGACGGGGACGGAATCGACGACGTAGTGGTCGGTTTCCCGGTTGCCCAACCCGGTGGCAAGTCCTACGCCGGCACCGTCAAAGCATTTTCGGGTTTCGATGGCAGCTTGATCCTTCGCTTTGATGGAGTCAGTGGTGGGTACGAACTTGGAACTTCTGTCGCCATCCTCGGCGACGTCAACGCGGATGGTTACGCCGACCTCGCAGTTGGTGCCATCGGTTGGAATACCGGGCCGGATCCGAATGCCGGCACTGTGCTGGTTTACTCGGGCAAAGATGGCGCCTTGCTGTGGCAGGTCGACGGCGAATTTATGGCGGATCGATTCGGGCAGACGGTTGCCGCAGTTGGGGATTTAAATGGAGACGGCAAACCCGACCTTGCTGTCGGCGCGCCCAACTACGACGGCATAGGGAAATCCAATCAAGGCAAGGTGTACCTCTATTCAGGTGCTAGCGGTGCTTTGATCCTGTCCCACGCTACTGGAAGTGCCGATGCTGAAATGGGCAGTGCTTTGTCCGCCATTGGCGATCAAGACGGGGACGGCGTGGCCGATCTGGTTATTGGATTGCCAGGCAATCGCGGACTGGTGCTGGGGTATAGCAGGGTCGGTTCGGTGTGCTTGCTTTCCGGGGCCAGCGGTGCCGAGATGCGTTGGATCCATGGCGAAGAAGGTGTGGACCGTAGCTTCGGTCGCAGCGTGGGAAGCTGCGGGGACTTGGATGGGGATGGCTTGGATGACATCATCATTGGTTCTTCAACAGTGACCAGTGCCGGTGAAGGTCGGGCACACGTCTACGGAAGTTCATCGGCGGGGGTGTTGTGGACGCGAGACGCCAGCGGTGGGAACGGCCGCATGGGTTGGAGTGTGGCGGGCATCGAAGACGTCAATGTCGACGGCATTCCCGACGTCATCCTCGGCGTGCCCAGCGCGGCCGGTTCATACGGTGCGGTGCTTTTCTGCTCAGGAATTGATGGAACCACATTGCGCAGCTTCAGCGGCAATTACGACTCGCAGCTGGGATGGGCAGTTGCTGCAGCCGGTGACGTCAACCTGGACGGCAGTCCAGATGCGATCGCCGGTTCGATCCACCCAACCGTTGGTACTGGCGAAAAGAATGCATGGGTGCTCGGTTACAACCCGTACCTGAGTGCCAACGCATCCAGCATTTCCGATGCCGCCGGTTCAACCGTTCGCTTTTGTCTGAACTTCCCAGACTCTGCCGCTGCAGCAAACTACGCGCTGTTGGCATCGCTAGCCGGAATCGGTCCGACCACGGTAAACGGAGTCGACATCCCACTTAGCCGCGATTGGCTGTTCCAAAAAACCGCCAGTTCCACGCCACCAACCTCACTCAGTGGAAGCATTGGCTCGTGGGGGTTCAACTACGACCGGCTCACCGTCGCCACCCTTACCTTGCCCGCAGGTGCGGCATCAAGCTTAATTGGCTCTTCGATTTACTTCGCCGCCGTGACCTACAACGCGCCCAATCTGGTTGAGTTAACCTCCGACGGTTACGCCTTGGCAGTAACCCTTTAGAGGCGACGCCCTTCGATCATCGACGACGGACCTTCGGTGCCATCTTCATCGCTGTGTTTTCATTCAAGTTCAGGATCGGAATAGCCGAAGAATAGTACGAATTTGGCCTACCTCCTAGGGCCTACAAAGCAACCCGATCTGCCTAGCGCAGGTCGGGTTGTTTCCTTTTATGCAATCTGCGGCATCACAGTCCTCCCGGGAAATATCGATCCCTGGGGGAATCACCCTCCCGTATTGGGTCTTAGGCTTTGAAAATTGGAGCATTGCGAAAAACCAGGCAAGAGCTTTGTTTTACGCGATCAGGCCCGCAGTTCTCTACGATTTCGAGCAGCACCTTGCATTTAGCCGACGTCGAATTTGATATTCAGCCGACGTAAGGAATTACATTTAGCCGACATCTAGATTGACATTTAGCCGATAAACTGTGATATTAGCAGCGAGTGGAGAGAGCTAATTTGAGCAAGCAATTTCAATACCCGAGGTTTGCCAACCGCCAATTAAGTTTGGCGCTAGAAGATTCTCCAGTTGTCCTTATTCACGGACCACGGCAGTGCGGAAAAACAACTTTCGCCAGGTCCGAAGGCGAGGGCCGTGGCTATCACTATCGCAGTTTCGATAACCACGCGATTCTTGAAGCAGCAAAGGCGGACCCCATTGGATTCGTGGCCGATTTACCGGACAAGGTCATATTGGACGAATGCCAAAGAGTCCCTGAACTCTTTTCCACAATCAAGATTGCCGTCGACGAAGGCCGCCGACCCGGCAGGTTCATTCTTACGGGCTCAACAAACATACTGCTCTTACCAACGCTCTCCGACTCTTTAGCCGGCCGTATGGAGGTCATTCGTCTGCACCCCTTAGC
This sequence comes from uncultured Planctomycetales bacterium, assembly GCA_964565175.1. Lineage (GTDB taxonomy): Bacteria > Planctomycetota > UBA1135 > UBA1135 > UBA1135 > JACNIZ01. Next base: position 21,616 of record CAZMDZ010000008.1, on the reverse strand, counting down.
GCAAAGTGAGATTCGAGCAAAAAGGTCCGGCTTTTTGGAATCTGCGTTTGCCGGTAAGTTCCCATCGCTATCAGCCGAGCGGATGGGGGAGAAGCTGATAGAAATCGTTCAGAAAGGAGGATTCCCGGAAGCCATTCGTAGGGGGGCCGGCCAACGCTCCCTCCGTTGGCTTAACGAATATGTGACAGCATTGATTAATCGCGATGTGCAGGACCAGGCGCAAATCCATTCGCTGGACGTATTGCCTCAATTAATGCGAGTGGCCGCACAACAAACTGGCACTCTGTTCAACCTTGCAAGTATTGCCTCTGCATTTGAGATTACTAGGCAAACTATTCGAAGATATCTAGGTCTGTTGAGGAGAGTTTTCCTTCTTACCGAGTTGCCGGCTTGGCATCGCAATAACCTGAAGCGTTTGGTGAAGCGGCCGAAGCTGCATTTAGGAGACTCAGGTGTTGCGGCCGCCTTGCTAAACGCCAACCCCAATACATTAATGGGGAATCGGCAACTCTACGGGCAACTCCTAGAAACCTTCGTCTACCAAGAGTTGCGACGCGAGGCCAGTTGGAGCAAACAGGATATTCAATTCTCCCACTACCGCGACCGAGACGGATATGAAGTAGATATCGTCATGGAGCGTGGCCCATTCGAGGTCGTCGGCATTGAGGTCAAAGCTGGAGCCACGGTTCGCAGTTCCGATTTCTACTCTCTCAAGCGATTGCAAAAAGCCGCCGGCGACGCCTTCCGCTGTGGCGTTGTACTTTACGATGGGGGACAAACCCTTAGTTTTGGGGACGGTCTTTATGCTGTTCCTGTCCAGCAGCTGTGGAGCCTTGATGGATGAAACAACCGCTCTCCAATGTTGCTATCAATTCTAAACGGCAGCCGGAGCTTTAAATTCCGGGCGACGGCCTTCGATCATGGACGACAAGCCTTCAATCCCATCTTCGTGAGTAAAGGCAGCTTTAAGGTCGCGCAGTTCGCAGTCCAATGCGGCGGGTAAGTCGAGCAAGGCGCCTTCGTTGATCAGGTTTTCTGCCAACTTCAACGCGTTGTACGACTTAAAGCCCATGGTCTTGACGGCTTTATCCAGCACCGGGTTGCCGTCGGTTTGGGCTTCTCCACTTAGCATTTGATCCACCGAGTAGCTGGCAAAGAAGTCCCAGATGGCTTGCCAGTTTTCGTCGAGGCAAGTGTTGGGCGCTTCACGCTCTGGCGCTTTGCCTTGGGCGGCGTAGGACTCGCAGGTGGCATCAAGGCCGGCGAAGTCGGTGACGGCGTCGATCAAACCTATCTTCATGGCGGATTTCGCGTCGACAAATTGACCGGTGTAGACCAAGTACTTAGCCAACGGTGCTCCCACGCGGCGAGTCAAACGCTGTGTGCCGCCCATGCCTGGGAAGATGCCGATACCGGTCTCGGGGAAGCCGATCATGGCTTTGCTGGATGCGACAATCCAATCGCAACCCAGTGCCATTTCGGCGCCACCGCCTAAAGCCAGGCCTTGCATGCGGGCAACAACGGGAACGCTGGCTGCGGCCATGCCATTCAGAATTTGATGACCATGGGCGGCGAAGTTCTGAATGTTGTCGTAGGTGTCGGCACGCAGGTGGTCGACAAAGAACTTGATGTCGGCGCCGGCGATAAACGCTTTGCCGTTGCCACCAAGCATTACGCCTTTGTTCTTGCTGTATGCCTCTTGCATCGCCGCATCCAGCTGCCCGCCAACTTCCGGGTTGAGCGCATTCATCGCATCGGGGCGGTTGATCCACACCGTGCTCATCGAGCCGCGCATGCCACCGGCGACCAACTGAATCGGTATGCCCGACTCCGGTGCCGCTTGCAGCAGCTTGGGCATGTCTAGGCTCCACTTCGACGTGATGGCTTCGGCCAACTCGCGGGCACGCTCGCCACCAAAGCGGTTCAACATCTGAATCGGGCCATTCGACCAACGCAAACCAACGCGCGCGCCAATGTCAGTGTCTTCCACCGACGATACGCCTTCGTCAATCAACTGGGTGGCGACGTAAAACACCACGCCAAACAAACGGTCGGCGATGGCGTCGTACTTGGCCTCGTCGACGTCGCCTTCCAAGTTCCAGTCGCCGCGCCCGGACTCAACTTGCTCGGTCAGCGCCTCGGCAGACAGATAGAAGCGGTGCAAGTCCTGCCCCAGGGTGTTGGCCGCGTGCATGGAAATCGGCACGCCGGTCACGTTCATCAATTCAAACGGACCCATGCCAATGCGGAATGCCTTCTTCGCCGCCCAGTCGATGGTGGCGATATCGGCAATGCCCTCTTCCAACAAGCGCACCGACTCGTTGATCCATGGCACAAAGTAACGGTTGACGACAAAGCCCGGCGCGTCGGCCGAATCAATTGGAGTCTTGCCGATCGCTTCCTGCGCCGCCCATGCGGCCTGGTATGCATGGCGGTCGGTGCCTTCATGGGCAATCACTTCAACCAAACGGTTTTTGGCCGGGTGGAAGAAGTAGTGCAGGCCGACCACGCGCTCCGGGTTAGTGGCGGCCGACGCAATGTCCTTGACCAAGAACGATGAAGTGTTGGTGCCCAGAATGGAGGTCGGCTTGGTCACTTCGCTCAGGCGCGTGAACACCTGGCGCTTGACGTCGAGGTTTTCAAATACCGCCTCAACCACCAAATCGACGTCACCCAGCTCGGTCCAGTCGCTGGTGCCACTGATGTTTGCCAAGATCGCTTCGGCCTTTTCCGGGCGGAAGATGCGCCGCTCGACGCCCTGTTGCAGCATGTCGCGAATGATCTGCAGACCGCGTTCGACCTTATCGTCGTCGAGGTCCACCAACACCACCGGGTAACCTTCGGTGGCGATTTTCTGGGCGATGCCGGAACCCATGTTTCCGGCGCCGATGACAGCAAACTTCTTCACTTCGTAACTCATGACACTTAGAGGGGTGCGTACAGACCCCGCGGGGCCGTATTCTACTCGTGTCGTCAAATCCGCGGCCCCCGGATTTACCCCCGATTGGGCTGCCGACGCCCCCAATTCCTGCTCATGATTCACCTCCAGAACGTGCAAAAAAGCTACCGCAAAGACGGCGCCGTGGTGCCGGTCTTGAGCGTCAGCGAAATGCGGATCGAGGAAGGGGAACGGGTAGCCCTGGTGGGCAAATCTGGCTCGGGCAAAACCACCTTGCTGAATCTGCTCTCTGGACTGGTGCGGGCGGATTCCGGTTTGGTTGATGTCGAAGGACAGGATCTAAGTGCCATGTCCGAAGCGGCTTGCGACCGATTCCGTGCACAGTCCGTGGGCTATATGTTCCAGAGCTTCCATCTGCTGGATGGCTTCACCGCGCTGGAAAACGTCGAGCTGGGGGCGAGCTTCGCTAGCCGAAAAGGGCCAATGAAAGGGGCCAGCCACTTATTGCAGGCGCTGGAGCTCGGGGATCGCATGGGACACAACCCCAGCGAGTTGTCTATCGGCCAGCAAGCCCGCGTCGCTCTTGCCCGAGCCATGTACGGCAGCCCGAAGCTGGTCCTCGCCGACGAACCAACTGGCGCGCTAGACGGCGAAACCGCCACCACCATCCTCAACCTGCTGCTCAGCCGCGCCAAAGATCAAGGCGTGACTCTAGTCGTCGCCACTCACGATCCAAACGTCGCCGCCGCTTTCGACCGCGTCATCCGGGTGGGGGATTTGAAATGAGGCTGCACACTTTGGTTTGGCGAAATTTGAAGCGTCGGCCGCTGGCGACGGCGCTGACGACGGTGTCGGTCTCTTTAGGTGTAGGGCTGTTCAGCGCAATCGGCGCGCTGCGCGACTCCAGTGAGGCGGCCTTCCACCGTTCGGCCGGTGTTTGCAACTTGCTGGTGGGGGCCAAAGGCTCGGCGATGGACCTGACTTTGAACGCGCTTTACCACGTGGGTTCGAGTGCCGGGAATATCCCGTATCAGGTGTACACCGATTTGCGCCAAACCCGCGGCGTGAATTGGACCGTGCCGATGGTGGTCGGCGATTCGTTCCGCGGTTTCCGCATCGTTGGCGTGACCGATGATTTGTTTGGTCAGTTGGAAATCCCCGAGTACGGAAAGTTGCGCTTCCAGGATGGCGCCGGATTTGAGTTTTCTGCGACCGATTTGGATTCCTTCCATGCGGAAGTGGTGGAACACGCTGCTGCATTATTGGAGGAAGAGGAAAGCCACGAAGAAGGTAATGACCACGACCATGATGGCGATGGTGTGGATGACCATGCAGGAGAGGTGCCCCATGATCACGATGGCGACGGCATCCCTGACCACGCAGACGGCGAAGGTCACGACCAAGAGCACGCCCAAGAGCCAGCGCCCGATCCACACGCTGGCCACGACCACCACGACCACGAACTCTCCGACCTAGCCGAAGCCAACGGCTGGTTCGTTGCCGTTATTGGATCCAAAGTCGCCGACGAAACCGGTTTGCGCATCGGCTCCCATTTCGCCCCTGCCCACAACCTCGACGGTGGCGGACCTGCGCATGACGAAGCCGAGAGTGAGGTCGTCGGCATTTTGGAAGCCACCGGCACCCCGCTCGACCGCGCCATTTTCATTCCCGCCGCCGCGTTTTATGCCGTCGACGGACATCAAGCCACCGAGCAAAGCAACTTTGGCGGCACCCTTGACCCACACGGATTGAGTGCGGTTTTGGTGCGCACTCCACCCGGTTTCTACAAGCTGCAAGTTCGCGCTCAAATCAAAGACCGGCTCGACGCAATGGCAGTGGAGCCGGTTCAGGAAATCCGCAAGCTGTTTCAGATCGTCGGCAACATCGATATGGCGTTGCGCAAAATTGCCTTCATGGTGGTGATTGTGGCGTTGGTTGGCGTGCTGGTTGCGATTTACAACACCATGGGCGCGCGGCGCAAAGAGTTTGCGGTGTTGCGCGCACTGGGTGCCAAACGCCGCACCATCCTTGGGCTGGTGACCGCAGAATCAGCGGCAATCTCCCTGTTTGGCGGCCTCTTGGGTATGGTGGTAGCTGGGGTTGGCGTCACGCTAGCCTCCGACCAAATCCAGGAAATCACCGGTGTGGCTCTGTCGCCACTGCCCGACCTGGATGATTTGAAATTCCTACTCACCATCACCTTAATGGGTGCGATTGCTGGATTAGTACCGGCCGCCCGCGCCTATCGCACCGAAGCCGCCCGTCACCTCTCCGCGTCCCTGTGAAAACCATCTACGCCATTGTTTTGCTCGCCCCGTTGCTGGGCGCGTGTGGTGACTCCGGGCCCACCCCAGAGCCGTCCGGCCAGGGGCAAGAGGCTAGTGCGCAAGTACAGCTTTCGGAAGCAGTGCCAGAGGGGTCGCCGGAGGCGGGAAATGAATCCATTGACGGTCCAGCAGTTGACGTTGGCGATTCAGCTGCAGGCGTTGGCGATTCCGCTGTTGGCTCCGGCGAGCCAGGAGCAAACGTCGATGGCGACCCGAATCACCCTCACCCGGAATGGGCAAAAATTGAAATCGACACCGAAGCCATCGTCGGTCAAATTTCGCCCGAGGAATACGTCGCCAACATTCGCGAGGCGCTGCGCCATCACGGCACCAAAGACGATCCGGTTCCGGTCGATGCCGACTTCCTCGGCGCGTGGGAATTCGACGAGATGGTCGCCGATCCATTCCCACCGCACGTGCACGCCGTTAAGGGCAAGTACGTTTCCTCCAAAGGCTTCATGCTGCCGGATGTTGAATTCCGCGGCATCACCAAGTTCCATTTGGTGCGCAGTTTGTGGGCATGCTGTTTCGGGGCGCCGCCACGACTGAACGAAATGCTCACCATTTCCGCGCCCGACGGAATCGGTTTGGTCTACACCTATAACACTTTGGAAATCGTCGGCAAACTCGACGTCGTCTTTGAAACCGAAGATGGATTGATTAACGACCTCTACCGACTCCACGCAGCCTCAATCATCGAGAGCGATTACGACGACCCGATGGCGCCTGAAGGAGCCAACCCGGAAGAGTTTCTTCCTGACGTCCTGCCCGAGATGGAGTTTTAGGGTGAAGTTGCCGGGCGATACGCGAGTTGCGGAAGCATTCAGCGACAATCCCTCGACGGCAGCAGCAGTGCGCGATTTAGCTTCTAACGTTGCCGAACAACTTGGCGGCAACCCGGATTTGGCGGTGATCTTTTTCACCCCAAGCCACAGCGAGGGCTCGCACCTCATGCGCGACGGCCTGCAGCGCCACCTCGGCCCGATCGACGCTCTGGTCGGCTGCAGTTCAAGCAGCTTGATCGGCGGTGGCGCCGAACATGAAAGTGGACCGGGGATTAGCTTGTGGGCGGCGCGCTTGCCCGGCACGCAGGTGCAATCCTTTGATCTCAAGCTGACTCCGCGCGATAACCAGAGTTATGTGCGCGGTTGGCCGGATGTCGGCGAGGAGGCCAGCGTGGTTTTACTGGCCGAACCAAAATCCTTTCCAATCGATCCGTTTTTGACTTCGCTGCGTAATGGTGGGCGTTACCCCACCTTAGTTGGCGGCTTAGTCAGTTCGCCGCCTACGCCATGTCTACTGTCGAACGAGGTGATTAAAAATTCGGGCGCAGTGGGCTTTGTCATGGCTGGCGCGATGCGGATGGAGCCTGTGATTTCACAGGGCTGTCGACCGATTGGGCCAACCTTCCGGATTACCCGTTGCGATGAAAACGTCGTGCTGGAGTTGGACGGCGAATCTGCTTACTCGCGGCTGGAATCATTGGTCGATCAATTGCCCGAAGAAGAATCGATCCGGTTCCGCAAAGCGCCGCACGTTGGCTTGGGAATGGACAAGAACCCACAAGGCGGCAGCAACTTTTTGGTGCGCGGCATAATGGGATTGGATCCTGCCAAAGGTGCGGTCGCCGTTGCTGAAGAAGTTCACGACGGCATGGTGGTGCAATTCCATGCCCGCGACGGCGTCGCTGCCCACCAAGATTTGAAGAGCCTGTTGGATTTAACCAGCGGTTACTTCACGAAACCAGCGGGTGCGTTGTTGTTCGATTGCATGGGCCGTGGTCCATCCTTGTTCGGCCGACGCGACCACGACATTGAATTGGTGCACGAACACTGGCCTGAGCTCCCGGTCAGCGGCTTCCACGCCTCAGGCGAAATCGGACCGTTGGGCGGCGCGCCTTATATTCATGGTTTCACCGCCAGCATGGGCTTATTGGTGCCCAATGAAGGTTAAAAGCAAAAGGATCTATTTCACAATTCAAGGCGTCGCAGTTCTGGCTTGGTTTTCCGGCCGACATCATTCTCATCGGTTTCGGCTCGTTGTACTGCGCGGATTTTTGGCCGAAGGTTGCCGCGGTGCGTGTCGCTTGGCTGATGGCAGGCGCGGTTTGGTATTTGACTAGCTATTTGTTCATCATGTTTTTGAGGTTGGTTCCGGTGGCGCTCCACCGATTGGAAGCCGGTTTGAACTTTCCGGCGATGGAGTTTGATCACCAGGCTGCGGTGGGTTGGTTGGGCTTTGCTGTCTTTGGCTGCTTGGGCATTTTCTCCGGCGTCACTTTGGCGGTGTTGGGTGCGGGTACACCGCTGCCGCTGGACACGGCGCGCGACTTAGTGGTGCGTGGACCGTTTCGTTATGTGCGCAACCCGATGGCAGTGGCGGGGATCGGTCAGGGCATTGCCGTTGGCGTGGTTTTGGGCTCATGGTTGGTGGTGGCATACAGCTTGGCCGGTGCGGTGATTTGGCATCTTTGGGTGCGGCCGCACGAAGAATCCGATCTCCGCGACCGCTTCGGCGAAGCTTATCTGGATTATTGCCGAACCACCAAATTGTGGATTCCAACGCCTCCGCGAAAGTGATCCATTGATGGATTCGCGCGCCGCCAACGCATCCGGGCGCACCTATAATCTGCGCCGACCGCCGCTGTTTCTCGCCGCGCCAAAGCTAGCCATTTCGGTCCCTCCGGGCGCGCAAAATTAGACCCCAAGAAACGAATCATGTCCGCCAAAATCACTTGGACTTTGATCGACGAGGCACCTGCTCTCGCGACGCATTCTCTCCTGCCCATCATGCAAGCCTTCACCGCCGGCACTGGCGTCGAAGTGGAAACTGCGGATATCTCGCTGGCAGGCCGGATCCTGGCCAACTTCCCGGATTCGCTAAGCGAAGAGCAGCGCATCCCCGACGAACTGGCGCGCCTGGGTGAGTTGGCGAAGACGTCGGCGGCGAACATTGTGAAGTTGCCGAACATTAGTGCGTCGATTCCGCAGTTGCAGGATGCAATCGCCGAATTGCGCGGCCAAGGTTTCGACGTGCCGGAGTATCCGGAAGAACCGTCGAACGAGGAAGAGCGCGCACTGCAAGCTCGCTTTGCTGCGGTTTTGGGTTCGGCTGTGAACCCAGTGCTGCGTGAAGGGAATTCCGATCGCCGTCCGGCCGCTGCGGTGAAGCGCTTCGCCCAAAAGCACCCGCACAAAATGATGAAGGATTGGCCAGAGTCTGGTTCCAAGGCTCGGGTCGCGCACATGGACGGTGGTGATTTTTTCGCCAGTGAGAAGTCATGCACAATGAGCGGAGCAACCGATGCCCGGATTGAGTTCGTCGATGGCGACGGCAAGGTGACTGTGCTCAAGGATTCAGTGCCGCTGTTGGCCGGTGAAGTTCTAGATTCTTCGGCAATGAGTGCGTCGGCGTTGCGCGATTTTTACGCCGAACAAATGGCAGCCGCCAAAGCCGACGGCGTTTTGTTTTCGCTGCACCTCAAGTGCACGATGATGAAGGTTTCTGACCCGGTGTTATTCGGTCACTGCGTTTCGGTTTACTTTGCCGAAGCCCTCGATAAGCACGCCGATGCATTGGCTCAAATTGGCGCCAACGTCAACAACGGTTTGGCCGACGTCATCTCCAAGCTGGATCGTTTGCCAGCTGAAAAGAAGGCGGAAATCGAAGCCGACATCTACGCCTGTTATGAAACCGGTCCGGACCTAGCGATGGTTGATTCGCGCAAAGGCATCACCAACTTGCACGTGCCGAACGACACCATCATTGACGCATCGATGCCAGTGGTGGTGCGCGACGGCGGCCGCATGTGGAACAAGGAAGATGGTCTACAGGATTGCATTGCGATGGTGCCGGACCGTTGTTACGCAACCATGTACCAAGCGGTGATCGAAGACTGCCAAAAGAATGGCCAGTACGATCCATCGACCATGGGCAGTGTCGCCAACGTCGGCTTGATGGCGAAGAAGGCCGAAGAGTACGGTTCGCACGACAAGACTTTTGTTGCATCGTCCACCGGCACCATTCGCGTCGTCGACGGTGAGGGCAACACCCTGCTCGAACAAACCGTCGAACAGGGCGACGTCTTCCGTGCTTGTCAAACCAAAGATGAATCGATCCGTGACTGGGTCAAGCTAGCAGTCACCCGTTCGCGTGCATCTGGTTCTCCCGCCATCTTCTGGTTGGACGCCGCGCGCGGTCACGATGCGGAGATCATCAAAAAGGTCGAGGCGTATTTGCCTGATCACGACACCAATGGATTGGAGATCAAAATTCTCAAGCCGCTGGATGCAATGGCTTATTCGCTCGAGCGCATCCGCCGCGGCGAAGACACCATTGCTGTGACCGGAAACGTGCTGCGTGATTATCTCACAGACTTGTTCCCCATCCTGGAGCTGGGAACTAGCGCACGCATGTTGTCGATCGTGCCGCTGCTGCAAGGCGGTGGTTTGTTCGAAACCGGTGCCGGTGGTTCCGCGCCGAAGCACGTGCAGCAGTTCTTAAAAGAAGGTCACCTGCGTTGGGATTCGCTGGGCGAATACTGCGCCTTGGTGCCGTCGCTGGAGAAGATTGCCGAGCAAACGGGCAATGCACGCGCCACCATTCTGGCCGCCACCCTCGATGGAGCGGTGGGGCAGTATTTGGAAAACGCCAACTACCCGTCGCGCAAGGTCAACGAGTTGGATAACCGCGGTTCGACTTACTACATGGCGCAATACTGGGCCGCCGAAATGGCCGCGCAGACCGACGACGCTGAATCGGCTGCGCGCTTTGCACCCGTCGCCGCCGCGTTGAAGGATCAGGAAGCCGTCATTCTTGAAGAGTTACTGGCCGCTCAGGGCGAGCCGATGGACATCGGTGGTTACTTCCGCCCCGACGCAGCCAAGGCAAGCGCCGCCATGCGTCCAAGTGCAACGATGAACAAAATCATCGATGGTTTGCTTAGCGCAGTTCCAGCTTAATGGACTGGCGTCGATTGGTTGGCAAACGATTGGCACCTGCCAGCAACCGGCAGCGCCACCAAATTTGAATTTTCGCTAAGCTGGGGAGTCACCACTCCTCAGCTTTGCATTTTCTCCCCTCCCCTCTACTCCTCGGCGCGGCTGCAGTTTTAACCGCCGCCATCTCTCCGGCCCAAGCACCTATCCTGCTGCGCGAATACAACGGCGGCTTTGGTGCAAATTTTGGTTATTCGGTCGCCGGCGCGGGCGATCTCGATCAAGACGGCCTCGACGATGTCATCGTTGGCGCAACCCGAGTTAACGGGGATCGCGGTGCGGCTTACGCATATTCGAGCGCCGATGGATCACTGTTATGGACTGCCATCGGCGAGAGCAACTACGAGCTCTTCGGTTGGGAAGTCGCGCCCTTAGGCGACGTCACCGGCGATGGCTTTCCCGAGGTTGCGGTTTGCGCATATGGATTTGATGCACCGGCCAACACCCGCGGAAGGGTTTACATTTTGAATGGCCTCGATGGCAGCACCGTTTGGCAAACGCATGGATGCCGCTGGCGACTTCAACAACGATGGCGCGCCTGATTTGATCGTGGCCAGTGATGCCGCCACCATCAACGGCGACCACACCGGCATCGTTCGTGTTTATTCTGGTGCCAATGGAGCTGTGTTGCTCGACGTTCGCGGTTACAAAGACTGGAGTGATTTCGGCAACGATGTGTCGGCGGCGGGGGACGTCAACTTTGATGGTTATGACGACATCATTGCGGGTTCCAAATCCAATGACTGGTTCGGGCCCGGCCGCGGCACCGCTTATGTGTTCTCGGGTCAAGACAACAGCATTTTGGAGTTGTTCGTTGGCACCGATGATTTCGATTTCCACGGATCCAGTGTCGATGCGCAAAGCGATTGCAACGGCGACGGCATCAGTGATTACCTGATCGGTTCTCTGTACACCAGCGTCTTTGCCGATGACGGTGGCTCGATCCACGTTTACTCCGGCGCCGACGGCAGTGAGCTGTGGCGTGTGGATGGACCGTACTTCCACAACACCATCGGCCGCACCGCCAAATTCGGCGGCGATCAAAACGGCGATGGTTACGACGATGTTTTAGTGGGGAATTACCGCGGTGGCTACAACGGCAACATCAACGACCCCGGGCGTGGATATGTCTACTGCTACTCCGGCCTCGACGGTTCGCTGCTATGGTTGCTCGACCCCGCTTCCAACGGTGATATGTTCGGCTTTGACCTCAGCCAAATCGGTGACACCAACGGCGACGGTGCCGACGATTTCCTCGTCTCTGCTCCGGCATACAGCACCGGTAGTGATTATGGATACGTACAAGTTTATGGTGCACCGCACTCGCCCCATGAAATGTGGATGCTGACCCCGGACCCATTGGTTGCGGGCGCCAAGGCAATCCACTGGGTCAATGGCGCGAAGTACAACACCCGAGTGGAGCTCTACGCGGGCACCGGCCGCGGTCCGACTTTCCTGCAGAATGGGATCCGGCTGGACATCGTGGATCCGGTGGTGGTGGCATCCGGCATTGCCAACGGCAACGACACGGCTCGGCTAACCACCTTTGTTCGTCCCGGCTTGGTCGGTCACAAGGTGTGGCTGCAAGCCTTCGGCGGATCGGGGAAACGGGACAGATTCCAGCGCATTGGGAGTATGCGCAAACTTGCCAACACGAACTCTTTAGGCAGGTAGACTGAACAACCCCCATGCCCCCTCCAAATAGACCTGTGCTAGGAATCCGCAAAATCACCCCTCTGCTCTGCCTGCTGTTTATCGCCACTTCAGCCCCTGCCCAACAGGAAGTGGAAGAACGTCTCGACCAGATTCTGAATCGCCTAGAAAGCCTGGAAGTTGCGATAGACAAAATAGTTACGGCCCACGATGCAGCTGGCGCTTCGGAGTCGCCGTCCGTAGCCGAGGCGGCTACCGCCACTGCCCCGGACCTACGTCTGCAGTGGTACGCCGAGCATGAAAGCATGCTGGCCGAGCCGGATATGAAGGACCGGAGCTGGCATTTCCTCGGTCCCAAAAACGTTTCGGGCCGCGTGACTGACGTCGCCATCGCCACTCCGCGCGGCAAAACCTACACCATGTACGTTGCCACTGCATCGGGCGGAGTGTGGAAGACCGACAACGAAGGCGTGCAGTGGAAGCCGATTTTCGAACACGCGGCCACTCAGTCGATCGGCGATGTGACTTTGGCGCCGTCCGATCAGCAGCAGGTTTGGATCGGTACCGGTGAGCCCAACATCTTCCGCAGCTCGATGGCGGGATGTGGCGTTTATAAGTCCAATGATGGCGGTGAAACGTGGCAGCACAAAGGCCTGGCCGCTACCCACACCATTTCGCGCATTGTGGTGCATCCAACCAATCCGGATGTGGTTTACGTTGCCGCTTCTGGTCATGAATGGACCGACAATCCTGAGCGCGGTGTTTACCGCACCACCGATGGCGGTGATTCATGGGAGTTGGTGTTGTTCGTCAGCGAGCAAGCCGGTGCGATTGACTTAGCGATCGATCCGGTCAAGCCGGAAATCCTTTACGCCTGCACTTGGCAGCGCAAGCGTTTGCGTTGGAATGACCCACGCACTTTCGCCGACCATAAGGATAGTGGGATTTGGCGAACCACCGATGGTGGCGACAACTGGGAAAATACATCCGAAGGATTGCCGGCGCCGCATCATCGCGGTCGCATTGGCATTGATGTGTGCGCATCCAACCCGAATGTGGTTTACGCCTTTGTCGACAACTATGAATTGCAGGAAGCCAAGGAAGGTGAAGGAGGCAAAGACGCTTATGGGCGCGAACGTGAAGCGCGGATCAAGGGTGCTGAAATTTACCGCTCTGACGACCGCGCGCAAACTTGGCGCAAGGTGAGTAAGTCGGATAACTACATGGCGAACATCGGCTCAACTTATGGTTGGGTGTTTGGCCAAATTCGCGTCGACCCCAGCGATGAAGACACCATTTACATCATGGGTTTGTCGTTGAACGTTTCCAACGACGGCGGCGAAAGTTTCCGACGTCTGGGCGGCATGCATGCGGACCATCATGGATTGTGGATCGATCCGCAGAATTCGGATTACTTGGTCAATGCGAATGATGGTGGCGTCAACATTTCCTACGACGGCGGTAAGAAATGGCGACTGTTCACCGACAACTTGCCGGTGGTGCAGTTTTATAACGTTGGTTATGACATGGCCGAGCCGTTTAACGTTTATGGATCGATTCAGGACCACGGCAGCCGCAAGGGTGTGGTCAACCTCAACGCGATTCGGAAACCGGCCAAAGGCGAAGAAGGTGGTCGTCGGCGTTGGCGTACTCCGAGTGCGGCGGTGGATTGGGATTACACTTCGGGTGGGGAAGCGAGTTTCCACGCAGTTGATCCAACCAACCCAGACACTTTGTACTACGCCGGTTTTTACGGCAGCATTGGCCGCACCGATCAGGAAAGTGGCGAGCGTGCGCGGCTTAAGTTGGAGGTCGATGAGGAAGGTGCCGAGATCCGCGGTCAGTGGTTAGCGCCGTTCATTATTTCGTCGCATAACCCGCGCGTGATTTACCACGGGATGAACTATTTGTTCAGGTCGATGGACCAGGGCAAAAACTTTACTGCGATCAGTCCGGACCTCAGTCGCAATGTTGCTGAGGAACTTGGCGACATCCCCTTCCAAACCATCACTTCGATTTCCGAATCGCCGTTCGAGTTCGGCCGCATTTTCGCCGGCACCGATGATGGTTTGCTGCACATGACTTTTGACAGCGGCAAAACTTGGCAGCGCATTGATGGCGGCTTAAAGCCGGAGCGCTGGATTTCGCGCGTGATCGCGTCGAAGTGGACCGATGGCGTGGTTTACGCCGCGCAGAACGGCAAGCGCTGGGATGACTTGGCTGCGTACTTGTGGAAGTCTGATGACAATGGTCAGACTTGGACGAGCATCGCCGACGGCTTGCCGGGATCACCGGTTAACGTCGTCCGCGAAGATCCACGTGATGCCAACGTGCTTTACGTCGGCACTGATTTAGGTGTGTACGTTAGCCGTGATCGCGGTGCTAGCTGGAGCGCGATTGGCAGCAAACTTCCGACGACTTATGTGCATGATCTGATCATTCACCCGCGTGATGAAATCATGGTCATCGCCACTCACGGCCGCGGCATGTGGGCGTTGGATGTGAAGCCGCCGGTGGTGGAGGAAGAGGGAAAGGAAGAAAGTGCAGAAACTCAGGAAACGACCGAATAAAAAAACGTTCGACTGCTCAATTTGGTGGTGGCTAGGAGCACTAGGCCTAGTTGATTGCCAGCCCCTTTCGGGTGTGAACCAATCTTCCCGACTGGGTCTCAACTTGAATGCAATAGCTACCCGCAGTTTTTAGATAACCGGAGCGAGGCCCCAATAGATGTGGCTGGGGCATCAATTCGACTCCTTTTTGGTCGAACACACGAAATACCGCTCCTGGCACTGTTGGTAAACCCCACACTTCGGGGATATTGACATATGCCGTATCTTTCGGAAGATCCAGGACAATTGGAGATTTCGCAAAATTTTGTTCGGCATCAATTCGAACTTCGGGCTGGGGTTCAATTTGATTGAGATAAGTTATCCCACTTCTGTCCCAAAGGCATTGGTTGTTTCCTCTAAATCTATACGTTCCGAGTGGAAGGTCGGAAACATATACATTGGCATCGTCATTGAAAGTGGCGAAAATGGGCCCTTCCCAAACCTGGCGCTTATCTTCGAACCGAGCGCCATAAAAGCAAATGATCTTAGGCTGATTTTGCGTTGAGGTGGAATGAGCTGCCTGGAGACTAAAGTGGACCGTTGCTCTTTCGGCAGGGTTTCCTTGCCTAGGCAACCGATAAACTTGAACAGGTTCTTGGCCAAAAACTTGCGAATGCAACGTGTATTCAATATTGGGCTCCCCCCAAATTACATCGGCTTGAAAACTTCGATCCGCAAGAACCACAGTGGAATTAAGGACGACGTCCGTTGAGGATCCTGCGAACACCAGTCCTTCGAATACGTCCCAGGTCGGTCTGCTGAACCAAAGCGTCTCTAAGCTACCGAGGGAGTGGCTCGTTGCCGACCCATCGAAAGAAAGGTCGAGCCGTAAACCCTTGGCGTCGCCAACTGGCATTCCAAGTGCGATCGCATGCGCAGCCTTGGGCTTGATCTTGACCCGCAGACACACTCTCGTATTCTCCGGTATTGGCACCCATCGGAAAATTGGTTCGTAGCCAACGGCTATCACTTCGACGCAAAGACTATTGGTATACTCAGCAAGTTCAATTTCGAATGAATTTTGGCCGATGTGCTTACTTTTAACTTGACCCAAATTGTTAGGTTGGTATCCATCTACCCGTTTTATTGCTTTTGGTGAAATGGAGGCAGGCAGCGAAACCTGGACCCGAATAGGAATCGGTTCGGCGTCGGATTCGGTTGGAGATTGCGTAAGAACAATATGTGGTTGGGCTAGATAGGTCAGCAGGAGAGCAATCATTAACGCAACTCCAAAAGCTCCTGTCGGAAAAGCTCCCAGGCACTGTTGATTTCTGCCTTGGCTTTAGCTAATTCGGGGTGTGCCAAAGAACTATATTCCAGTTGAGTTGGTGTTGGAAAGCCGAGTGGTTCAACCACTCGTGCCACAGCACCTTGTAACACCCAAGAACTATTTTCGGTTTCCGAAGCAGAGAGCAGCAGGGAAGCGTAAGAGTCAACCATTTGCGCTTGAGTCCTTCGCGGAAGGCTGGAAAAGTCGATGGCCGAAATTTCGCGAACATGAACTTCCAGGGGGAAGTCCAGCATACTTAGGATGGGTGCTTGTTGATAGAAGCCAGGCCTGCAACCTTGGTTTCTTGCCTGATTAACTAGGTGGTTCGAAAGAATGCGAGCCAAGTTTGAGTGCGGATCCTGTGCCAGAATCCACTCGGTCGATGTAGAAATAGCGCCTAGCGAGTCCTCGTACCGAAGCAAGTTTTCTAACAATCGGACGACGGCAATATCTTTTTCTCCCTGAGCGGTTTCCCGAGCGTAAAGGTCATCAAAGAAACTTTGGCTTACATTGAGATAATTGGGGACCTCCGCCAAAACCAAGGAGACAATTTCGGGATCCTGCATCCACCATTCACGGGTATTCCCGTTTTTTGTTGCAACTAGGTAACCGTCAGCTTTCTGGTAACGCTCGCACCGGAGCAACAAGAAGGGGATTCTGCGGGGCACGCTACCCCAGGGCCTTGAAGGGGAAAAGCCAACATCATTAAGCCGGAGCTTTGAATTACGTGTAGTTACGTGTCATTTCAATCCGGGAGGAGGTGGTATTTCAAGTGGATCCCCTCAAGTCCTTAACAGTTCAATTCCCTTCAATGGTGCACCAGGACCAGGGAACACAGGGACAAGCGGACTCATTCTTCCAGATCTTGCGCCATCAAATGAGGAAATGGCTTTCTGGGCAGCTTTTGAAAAACAGACCAAAAAGGTGGTTGGAACCAACACCAATGAGGAAGGGAAAATCAAGCTTGAATATTGGCAGTTGGATAACGGAGTATGGGAATCCCAGGCAGCAAAGACCTTCAAGAGCGGGCAAGGCAGTTCTAATTGGCGAAGAAGGCCAATGATCTCTTCGTTTGCAAGTGGGAGTGGCGACGCTGTAGTCTCCATCGCATTCGGGAAGTTTGATTCTGACCCAGGGTCAACAAACACGACAGGAAACGTGGTGTACGAACAGTGGAAATATGATAATGGTTCCTTGATACCTGTACCCGGCACTATGGTGAAATGGCCAAATTCTTCGGATTATTGGGACGACAGGCCAGTTCCTCTTCATGGAAGGGATACTCCATATATTAGGCGTTGTTATGCAACGAGGGATTATATCCACACTACTTCAGACCTTGAGCAACTAGTTTCTTTCGATGACGTAACGAATCCGGTCGCACTCGAAATCCTCGACGAATCGATCTATGTTGGCCTTCGCAGGCCAGGGGCCGCTTACCACTTAGAGCCTAGTGCTCTCAATCCAGACTATTTTGCTGTGTGTTGGGAAAAAACGACAACCCCTGGATCCTCAAAGCGAGTATGGATTCGGGTTGACTGGTATTGAGTGATTCCACAACTACGTAATAACTGCTGGGTTTTTGGGACCCAATACCCAGCTGGTCCAGTTTTCTAATCGGACCTTAATGTGTAGGGTGGGCTAGTGGCCATCGGAATCATCTCCCTCTGCAGCTCGTAACAGGGCTCGTTGGAATTGCCCAGTTGTTCTTCGGCTATTTGGAAGGATCGCTGCCACTGGCCAAACTCCCATAACCCGCCCAGCGCCTAAGGTGAGGCTTGGCTCTGTGGGGGAATAGCACGCCAATTCTCGGAGTTTTTCCTCGTTTCGAATCAAAACTAGCCAATACCTTAGCTGGCTTCACACAGCCAGTTCGGCGGGCGTGTGGATTGAATTTGTTGCTATATAAAGTGGTTAATTCCATTAAGCCCGCCGGAAATCAATCGCGTCGGCGGCGATTTGACGACCACGGTCAATAGCAGGTGTAATGCCGATTCCAAAGAACGCATCTCCGCCTAAGTGCAGACCAGGGTTTGGATCCAAGGCTTCACCCAATTCACGCAAGGCATCGTTGTGACCTTTGCCGTAATGAGGCACTCCACCAGGCACGCGGGTAATCCACTGCTTTTGCAGCATGCCGTCAATCCCCAACCACTGATCTAAATCTTCATGCAAAGTGCGCAACAGATCATCGTCGGTGTTGTTGAGGATGTTGGGGGAAGCTTCGCCGCCCATTAAGCAGCGCAGCAGGACGAAGTCATCGGGAACATGCTGCGGGAAAATGGAATGCGCGAATTGCACATTCAAAACCGGCGACGGGTGATCGACCGGCGCAAGAATGCCGAAGCCCGCGCATGCATCTTGCACGTCATCGCGCTTGTACATCACGGCAACGCTTGCCAAGTCTTGACCCATGTGGCGATGTAGAGTTCCGGTTCCAGCGGGCAAATATTCACGCAGTACAACAGCCGTCTGTTCGACCGGCAAACACACCGCAATTTGCCGCGCCACGCCAACTTGCTCGCCGTCGCTGTACAAGAACCACCAACCTTGTTCTTGCATCACCGTGTCGATTCGTTTGGACGGCACGAATGACCCGCCCAAACCTTTCGCCATCGCGTCGGTCAATTCAGACAAACCCCAGGCAAAACTACGCAACTTCTGGCCGAAGAACTTGGGGTTCTTTTTCAGCGCTTTGGTGATCGATCCATACTTATATTCCACATCCACCAACTTCGGGAATGCAGCGTGGATCGATAATGTTTCATAGTTTCCAGCGAACAATCCTCGCACCACTGGCGCGACAATCTTTTCGGCAAAACCAGCGCCGAAACGACGAGTGAAGAATTCCTTGGCAGATTCCTCCATGCCCTCCGGCGCAAAATCTGCCCAACGCTCGGTGGCCACGCGCATCTTCTCACGCCCCGCCAACAACGGTGTTGTGGCCATCGCCCCCGCACTTTGCGGGAACGGTACCAACCGACCTTGATGAACCAAGTAGCGATGACTATCCGCCGCTCCCGACTCAATCGGATGCAGCTCCAAGTCACTGCACAACTCAGTCAGCAACTCGTGCTCGCCCAGCCACCCGGCCGGACCATGTTCCACCACCACCTGCCCGCCGGCAAAAGGTTCGCGAGTGGTTGCAATCCGCCCGCCAGCGCGATCGCCAGCTTCAAAACATTGCACGCGCAGCCCGGCACTTTGCGCATACCACGCTGCGGTTAGTCCGCAGGCGCCAGCGCCGATGACGGCAAGGTCGGTGAATTGGTCAGTCATGATGGTTCTTCTGGAATCGATCTCGATATAGGTCCCAGAGCACGCCGATCAACCCGGGGGCCAGTTCATCTGGCGACCACCCAGCACATGCAAGTGCAGGTGGTACACCGCCTGACCGCCCTCGCGGCCAATGTTGGTCACTACCCTATAGCCGTTTTCTTCCAGCCCTTCCTGCTTGGCAACGATCGCGCAGACGTGCATCAAATGCCCGAGCAGCGCCGAATTTTCAGCCGTCGCATCCGCCAGGCTGACGATCGACTGGCGCGGGATCACCAAAATGTGCACCGGCGCTTGCGGTTCAATGTCGCGGAAAGCAACGGCTAGATCGTCTTGGTAGACGAAGTCGGCCGGGATCTCGCCCGCCAGAATCTTGCTGAAGATGGTCTCGCTCATTCCAACTAGGCGTCGGAACCGGTGGCGGCTTGCCAATCGGCTTCGGCCATCTTTTCGGCTTCCTCTTCCAACAGCACCGGGATGCCGTCGCGGATAGGGTAGCGGAGGCGGGTCTCGGCGTCGGCGGAGACAAGCCATTCCCCTTGTTCAAGCAGGGGTTTGCGGCTGACGGGGCAGCGCAGGATCTCCAGGAATTCGGGGTCGATCACGGCCATGATGGGGGCAGTATCGCACGTCCCGGCCGCTGTGGAAACGTCAGAACCGGGCAACCGGCGGAAAATGTGTTCACCTGGAATTCACAGAATCCACGCAAGCATTCAGCCGCCACGAGATAATCTCCGTGCGTGGCAAAGAAATCGCTCCTGCTGGTTGAGGATAACGAGGACCTGCTCGAAATCCTGCGCCTCACCTTCGAAGCCGAGGGCTTTGATTGCCTGACCGCGGTCGACGGCGAAGAGGCGCTGAAAAAATGCCGACGGCACGGGCCGGACCTGATCGTGCTCGATTTGATGCTGCCTGGATTGAGCGGCTTAGAAGTCTGCACCGAAATCAAACGCGACCGCGCCCTCAGCCACATCCCAGTTTTGATGCTGACTGCCAAAACTGAAGAAAGCGACGTCGTGCTCGGCCTCAGCCTGGGTGCCGACGACTACGTCACCAAACCCGCCCGGCCGCGCGAATTGGTCGCCCGTGTCCGCAACCTGCTGCGTCGTTCCAAACCAATCGACCCGACGGTCACCGATCAAATGATTTCGGTCGGCGATTTGGTTATCGACCCCATACGCTTTGAGGTCCGCGCCGAGGACCAATCCTTTCAACTTACGCCTACAGAATTCAAACTGCTACAAACTCTCGCCGGTTCGCCCGGCCGAGTTTTCCGACGCGGCCAATTACTCGATTCGGTGATGGGTCCAACCGCCATCGTCACCGAACGCAACGTTGATACTCACGTTAAGTCGCTGCGCAAAAAACTCGATTCCTTTGGCCATCTGATCGAAACCGTGCGCGGCGTTGGTTATCGATTCTCCGACGCGGCCAACACCTAATCGTAGCGATCCATGGACTGGGCCATTCTTCTTGTTGCTGTCGGTTGCATCGCGTTGTTTTTGCGCGAGCGCCAATACCGCGATGAACTAGAGGACAAACTGGAGCAATCTCAAATTAAGCGCCAAGCGATGCGCCGGGTGCTCGATCACCTGGACGAAGGCGCAATGCTTCTCAGTTTGAATCACAAGGTGCTGTATGCAAACCCCGCCGCGCTGCACATGCTCGGCGCGCAAGTGGAAGCGCTGGCTCAGCCAATGGCAATGGATGAATTAATTAAAAATCAAGCATTGCTGAAGGCGATCCAAATGCAGGAAGGCACCACCTCGCGCCGGGTGCTGGCGGTCCCCACCACCGAAAGTGAATCGCTTGCCTTAGAAGTCACCGTGGCTCCAGCCGGACCCAGCCGTTGGTTGTTGGTGTTACGCGATACGCGCAAGTTGGAAGACGTCGAACGGAAGCGGCGCGACTTTGTCACCAACGCTTCGCATGAATTGAAGACTCCCATCGCGGCAATGATTGGTTTGCTCGACTTAGTGGATATCGTTCCCGTAGAACGAGTTCCGGACCTGATGGAGCGCGCACGCAAAAACGCCGCCGGCTTGTCGCAGATGGTCGAGGACTTGTTGGACATCGCGCGCGCCGAAGACCCCGACTGGGAGATGGCGCCGGAACTTTGCGATTTGCGCACCATTGTTGATCGGGTTTACGATAGCTTGGAAGACCGGGCGGCGATGAAGAATCTGTCGTTGGAAACTGATGCGGGCATTGAACCCATCCTGCTGACCGTGGATCAAACTTGTTTTGAAACTGTGCTGCGAAATCTAGCAACCAACGCGGTCAACTACACCCAACGCGGCAAGATTTGGATTCGCTTGCGCAGCGGCGAGGACGGTGGCGTGATCCTTGAAGTCGAAGACACAGGTCCTGGCATTGATCCGCAAATCGTGCCGCGCATCTTCGAACGATTTTTCCGCGGCGACCCCGCTCACAGTAAAGCTACAGGCGGCACCGGTTTGGGTTTGTCGATCGTGCGCAACATGGTTAACCGATTGGGCGGCCGAATCGCTGTGGAAAGCGTGCCGGAAGAGGGGAGTTTGTTTCGGGTGGAACTTCCCTATGACCCGAGTCGTCCACTGCCGGGG
>CAZMDZ010000007.1:0-26253 GCA_964565175.1 uncultured Planctomycetales bacterium | reverse complement strand
GCACATTTTTGCCCCTCTTGGCTTTGGTGGGCAGGATTTCAACGGCAGCATCTTCGAACTTCGGAGCAGCGATCACTTCGACAAAGTGACCTGGGCTGGTGAGGTATTCGGCACTGGCTAGGTCGAAACAATCATTGACCGCGATTACCGAACCAAAGGCCGACAGCGGATCGCCATCCCAACCTTTGACCAGCGCATCGCAAACATCTTTGCCCAATGCAGCACCACATGGATTGGAGTGCTTGACCACAACCGCAGCCGGCGCCGGCAAATCATTGGCCGCCGTCACCGCGCCATCCATATCCAACCAATTGTTGTACGACAACTCTTTGCCGCCATCCAACACCCGCGCGCCGCCTAAACCCTGGCCATCCATGTCCGGGAAAAACGCCGCCGACTGGTGCGGGTTTTCGCCGTAGCGCAAATCGCGACCTTCTTCGCGCATGAACCATTGACCAATGGCGCGATCGTAATCACCGGTGCGTTGAAAAACTTTGCGCGCCAATTCCTTGCGCAATGCAATCGTCGTTCCGCCTTCACTAATCTCGGCGGCCACGCGCACGTAATCAGCCGGATCACAAACCACCGCAACCGAATCATGATTCTTCGCCGCCGAACGCAACATGCTTGGGCCACCAATATCAATCTTCTCGATGATGTCGTCGTAACCAGCACCCGACGCTACCGTTTCTTCAAACGGATAAAGATTCACACAAACCAAATCAATTGGCCCAATGTCGTGTTCATCCATCGACGCCAAGTGCTTTTCATCGTCACGCCGCGCCAACAAACCGCCGTGAATCTTCGGGTGCAGCGTCTTGACCCGACCGTCCATCATTTCGGGGAAGCCGGTGTAATCGGCAACTTCGGTCACCGGCAAGCCGGCTTCTTGGATTGCTTTCATGGTGCCGCCGGTCGACAGCAACTCAGCGCCGCCTTCAACCAGTGCGCGCGCCAAATCCACCACGCCGTCCTTGTAAAACACGCTCAACAATGCGCGCCGAACGGGAATGCGATTGGTTTGGGAAGCAGTCATGGGTGCAGATTCTGTGGAAGGAGTCATGATGACTTAGAACGAAGGTATTCTTCGATGAACGAATCGATGTCGCCGTCTAACACGGCTTGTGTATTGCCAACCTCATGGTTGGTGCGGTGGTCCTTCACCATTTGGTAAGGGTGAAGCACGTAACTACGAATCTGCGAGCCCCAGGCAATTTCACCTTTCTGGCCGTACATCTTTTTCAGATCGTCGTCGCGCTCGCGCTCGCGCAGTTCAAACAACTTCGCCATCAACATCCGCAACGCCGTCGCGCGGTTTTTATGTTGACTGCGTTCGTTTTGACATTGCACCACAATGCCAGTCGGCTCGTGCGTCATGCGCACCGCCGAATCGGTTTTGTTGACGTGCTGACCACCGGCGCCACCGGCGCGATAAGTATCAACGCGAACCTCATTCATATCCACCTCAATCGGCGCGTCTTCATCAAACTCCGCACTCACTTCAATCGCTGCGAACGAAGTATGCCGACGTGACTGCGCGTCGTAAGGCGAGATGCGCACCAATCGATGCACGCCGCGCTCGGCTTTCAAGTAGCCGTAAGCATGCGGACCCTTGACCAAATAAGTGACGTGGCGAATGCCGCCTTCATCACTTTCCGTCAGTTCCACTTCCTCAATCGAAAACGAACGCCGCTCGGTCCAACGAATGTACATCCGTTGCAGCATCTCGGCGAAATCGGCGGCGTCGGTTCCGCCGGCACCCGCTTGGATGGTCAAGAACGCGTTGCGGTGATCATTTTCACCGCCAAGCATGACCTGGAATTCCAAATCTGCCAGCCGCTTTTCGGCGGCGTCCAGCGATGCATTCAAGTCGTCGGCGACCTCTTCTTCGCCCATTTCCTCGCCCAGCTCAATCAAGGTGCGGATGTCATCCAAGCCTTCGGTGGCAGCATCCACTGGATCGACCACCGACTTGGCCAATTTGACCTTGCCAATGATCTCCTGCGCGCGCTCCTGGTTGTCCCAGAAACCCGGCTTGCCCATTTGCGCTTCGAGGTCGTTTCTAGCCTCTAAATTCGAATCGTAGTCAAAGACGGCTCCTGATCTGCTGGAGGCGGCGTTCGATTTCGGCTACACGGTCTAAGTAGGGCTTCATCGCTTTTCACGCCGGCCGGGGGGAGGAATCGGCCTGCGGGCGGGCATTTTATCGACTGCGCAATGGAACCGCCTCCTCTTGGTACGATGAATCCTTACACCCGGCACCGCCCCCAAGCTGATGAGTTTGAAAGGGATCCTGTCCATGCCGACTCTAATTTCTTCACTATTCCTACTCGCCGCATTCGCCCAAGAACCGCCCGCCCAGCTCAATCTGGGCGAGCAGTGGAAGGTCGAGTTGCAGGCCGAGACCAGCGCGGAACTGCAATCGCGCACCCTGAACGCGGTCGCTGGCGATCCGCTGCTGATCTGGTTTTCGACCACCGGCCCAGTTTGCTCGATCACCGCGCCCGGTCTTTCGACTTCGGGCACCTTCCTGAAGGGGGTGCACGTGCTGCCGTATTCGCCGCAATCCAACGGCGAAATCATCGAGCTGCGCGTCGAACCGGGAACCCAAGGCCTGGTCGTGCTAAGAGTTGCCAAGCTGGAATCGGTGATCCAATACGCCCGCCAGCAATGGCCGAGTTACGACCAGGAGCTGCCGGTGGAAGTGCTGCAGGGTTTGCTCGATGGCGCCGATTTACGCTTGGAAGCCCACATCGCCAAAAACCAAAATCCCAACGGCACCGCGCCGCCGCCGCCATGGCTGCGGGGTTTCATTCAATTGTTGCAATCCAAACAGATCGCTGCCGACGGCCGCGGCTTGATGCGCGAATGGTGGGGCGAACTGCTAGCCCCCCAATTCCAGCTCAGCACAGCGTTGGAGTTGCAGATTCAGGAAGCCGTCGGCGATCTTTACCAGGCAGACGGCCAATCGATGCGAGCGCTGCTTCAATACCGGACGACGGCGATTCGGGCAAAGCAAAATGACAACAAGAAGCGGATGACGTCGGCGTTGAATGGCTTGGAGAGCATTGCTCAAGAATTGCCGACGCCCGAAGCGATCTACTCCAACCTAGCCGATTTGGTGGGAATGGAGCTGACGACGCCCACATTGGCATTCCTGCTAGCCGAAGCTCAGTGGGAGTTGGGCTTGCTGGAAGAAGCGCAGCACAACTTATGGATGGTGCAGAAATCGCTGACCCCCAACCAACGGCTGGGCAATCATTGCCGCGTGCACAATCTTTTGGGATCGGTGGCGATGGATTTGGGTCAGTGGAAAATGGCGCGCTGGCACCTGGAGCAGGCCGTTGAAGCCGGTCGCTACTACCTGCGCGACATCCCCGCCACCACCAGCAGTCATCAAGAGATCAAAGTGGTACTCGCGGAAGCCTTCGCCCGCCAAGCCAAGGTGCTCGCTACCGCAATGGAGCCCGCCGACGCCAGCCTGGCCTCGGCCATGCGCACCCTTCCTCACCGCGGCGGAACCCAAGCGCGGTTGCTAACTTTGGAAATTGCCGCGCAGGTGGCTTTGCAGCGCGGGCGGATTTCGTCGGCGAAAAGCGCTTTGCTGAAAGCCGAAGAGGTTTTGGCGGATGCCCAGTTGGATACCGAGGGCTGGCGTGGTCAGCGCAGCCTGAAAGAACGGGTTTCCAACCTGGCCGCTCTGACTGCAGACCTGGCTTGGGCCGGTGCGCCGGATGGCCGCGGCAAGAGTGTTTGGACCGGACTCGCTGCCGTGGATCGCTGGAAAACGAGCAAGTTCAGGGCTGAATGGAGCCCGAGCACGTTGGTCAGGGATCTGCCCGAAGACGTCGGTGTGATTCAATACGCCTACGGGCTCAAGCACTTGTATGCCTTCCGCACCGATGCCACCGGCGTCATGATGTGGCGTTTGGGAGAGCTTGCGCCGCTGCAAAAACGCTGGACCGAGCTCCAGGATTCGCCTGAGAATGGCGGCGACGGCTTTGACGTAAAGCGCTACCTTAAAGACTCTTACTACTTGTATGACAAGCTGTTGCGACCGCTGGTCATGAAGACTGATCAGCAGCTTTGGATCAGCTTGACGACGGAAATGCAAGCCCTGCCGATATCCGCACTCGCCAACCGTCCTGGTCAAGCCTACGGCAAGGTGGACCAACTCGCCGATGCCTCGCTGGTGGTCAAAGACCTAGCGATCGCTTACGTCGACTCGATGCGCCAAGCCGATCGGATTTGGGGCAGGATTCTCGACCCGCGCCAGAAGCAGCAGAATCCCGCATTGGTTTACCGCCAGTCGCAGCTGACCCAAATGGCCTTGAATCCAACCCCCCACGCTTGGATCAACATCGAGTATCCTGGAAATTGATGTCAGCAGAGGCCCGTTTCTGCGATGTCAGAGCGATGGAAAAAAATCAAGAACGCATCAAAGCGCTTATCCTCTCTTTTCGAGATGAGCTACGTGCGTTCATCGCCGCCCACGCTGGCCAGGCTTTACTGCGCTGCGAAACCGTCGACGACTTGCTGCATGGTTTGACGGCCCGGATCTTGAAAGCGGGTCAGGAATACAAGTACCAAGGCGAAGCCGAGGCGCGTGGCTGGATTTACCGCGTCACGCGCTCCTATTTGACCGATCGAGCGCGTTACTGGACTGCGCTTAAACGTGACTCTGGAAAGGTTTTACGCTTCGAGGCTAGCCGCACTGGAGTGCCCAGCTGGGATCCTGCCGCCAGTCAGACCAGCCCTTCGCAATATGCGGTTCGGCGCGAACAGGTGGTGCTGGCCGCCCGCGCTTTGGACCTGTTGATGGAGCGCGACCGAGCATTAATGGGTTGGGCCGCGCAAGGCTTGTCTACTACCGAGCAAGCCAAACGGCTGAATATCTCTTACGACGCCGCTTCGCAGGCAAGTCATCGAGCCAAAGAGCGGTTTCGTCGGGTTTTTGCGTTGGTGGCCAGCCAGGGCGGCGAGGGATTAGCTGACTAAAATCAAGCTTTGGCCCATAAAGTACGATGGAACTTGATGGCGCAAAACCCAGCTCACGATGACCTTTACGACGCATTTTTGGATGCGTTGCTAGAGGGAGAGGCGCCCAATCCAAAAGAGTTCCTGACTCAGGCAGAGGTCGACGATCCCAAGCTCGCGGACAAGCTGCAAGGTTTGCTCGAAGCATCGCGGATTTTGCCGACCGCAACGACCTTTAGCCAGGAAGACAGCGTCGACGGCTTGCCTTTTCAACGGCTAGGCGAATTTCGATTGCTGACGCGGTTGGGTAGCGGCGGCATGGGCACGGTTTACTTGGCCGAGCAAGAGTCGCTGGGTCGTCGCGTTGCGCTGAAGATCATTCGCCCGGAGTTAATTGGCTCGCCAAGTGCGTCTTTGCGCTTCCAGTGTGAAGCGAAATCCTTGGCCCGGATTCAGCACCCGAACGTCGTCACCATTTTTGGTTATGGCGTGGACCAAGGGGCGCACTACTTGGCGATGGAGTTTGTGCCCGGTCTGGACCTGACCGAAACCCTGCAAGATGCGCAAGAAGCCGAGATGGACTTGCCGCCAGCCGACGCCGTGTTGGTGGATTTCGGCCTAGCCACTGAACCGGATGACGATGGCCCGACTTTAACTCGATCCTTTGTCGGTTCCCCCGCCACTGCTTCGCCCGAGCAAATTGCGGATTTCCACGATATAGATGCCCGCACCGACGTCTATTCCCTCGGCGTAACCCTCTACCGCTGCATTACTGGCGCTGTGCCCTTCCAAGGCAAATCGATGGAAGCGGTCTTTCATCAGGTGCTCAATAGCTCGCCCATTCCGCCGCGCAAACTCCGGCCCGGCATTCCGAGCGATTTGGAAACTGTGATTCTTCATGCGATGGAGAAGGATCCGGAGCGGCGCTATCAAACCGCAACCGCTTTCGCCAACGACTTGGAGGCGGTGCTTGAATTCCGCCCGATCCAAGCCAAGCCGCCGGCATGGACGCGCCGCGTTTCTCATTGGGTTCGCTGCCATCGAGCCAGCGCCGCAACCTTGCTGACTGCCGGAGTTGCCATTCTCGCCGGCATTATCTTTTTGGTCTTCCAGGTCGAGCAAGATCGCCGACAGATTCGCCAGTCGGCCTTGGCCCGGGTCAGCGACGCCCGCCAAACGATGAATGATTTCATTCGCTTGGGCGAAGACAACCAAACCTTGCGGTCGCACTTCTTGGGCGCCGAGGTCATGTTTGAAACCAATCATGTGCCCAGCGAGCAAGTGCGCGAACTCGATGCCGTCCGCAATCAGTATCGAACTGCGCTGATTCAGCGGGAACGATTGTTCAACCAAGCGCTGGAATACCTTGAGCAAGCCGAGCGACTGCATCCAGAGGTGGCTGGAACCGATGAAGTGCGCGCTGAGCTTTACACCTTGCGTTATCGCGAAGCACTCGATGATGGCAATCACGTCGCCAGTCGTTTCTATCGGGAACGCGCGCAACACTTCGATGACGGCACCGTTTGGAAGCGCTTGATGACGCCGATCGAGGTTCGCTTGTTGATCGATCCGCCTGGTCCGGCGACCGTTTACCCTTTCCGTTACTTGGAGCACAGCGAACTCGTTGCCGACGGCGAACCACGCATTGTGCCAGTACCAGGGCTTTCCGGAGACCCGATCCCCGACTCAAAGGACTTGCCCTTCGCACTTGGAACCTGGTGCTTAACCGTGATCGAAGACTTGGCCCCCGCCCATCGCGGCGATCACGTGTATGCCATTGCCGGTGCCCCGATTGAGGGAACGATTTTTGTCCTTCGTGGGAACTCCTCCCCCGAGCCACCACGGTTGCCGACCCTGAATCGGCTCGATCGCTTAGTTCAAGTCAACGGCAATCCGATTCGCGATGATTGCGCTTGCGAAAAGTTCGCCGAAGATCCAGACCTTGTGCGCACTTGGAATTTTTCTCGAGGCCAACAATTGATTCAGGTCGAGGCTAGCTTTGCCGAACTGAATATCGAATTGGGCAGTGCCGCCAAGCTTGCCGCCCTGGGCGGATGCACAGCTCAACTTCTGCGTGATGGCTCGACCATGACCATCGCCGTGCCAGCGGGCTTAAAAACGCGAGTGAATGCTTCACCGCGCATGCTGCTTCCTGAGTTCGCAATTGACTATCAAAATGCAGAACAGATTCTGCCACTGGAACAAGGAGTGCAAGCATTCATTATCCGCCGCGAGGGCTTCGAGGATTGCATGGTTCAGCTCCACGCTTCCGACGACGAGTCTTTTTCGTTGCCCGCGCCCTTGATCCCAGCAAAGACCACACCGACCGGGTTTAACTACATCATTCCGCGGCCAGGTTGGAACCTTGAACCTTACTGGTTAATGGATCGAGAAATTACCTCGGCGGAATACCTTGAATTTTTAAACGATCCGCTGATCTTGGCAGAGATTAAGCAGAGCGATTTACCGATTCGTTTCCCGCGCAGCATGCGCAATGAAAGCAGTGGCGGCTCGTGGTCACGAAGTGCCGACGGCACTTATTCCATCCCGTCGGATTGGCGAGCGGACTGGCCGGCTTTTGGGATTTCCTGGCACGACGCAGTGCGCTTTGCCGAATGGAAAACCACTCGCGCGCGCGCTCAAGGCTTGCCTTACACTTGTCGACTTCCGGTTCTGGCCGAGTTCCGATTCGCCGCCAGAGGCGATACGCCATGGGGCTACCCCTACGGCGCCGACTTCCGCCCGACTTGGTCAAACTGTTGTTTCTCCCGGCCCAAACCAGAACCCGAGCCGGTGTTGCGCTACCCGCTCGATGCCTCCTTGTTCGGCATTTACGATTGTTCTGGCAGCGCGCTGGAATGGGTAAACGCGTGGTGGGACCAGGATCACGTCAAGCGCTTTGCTGCGGGTGGCTCGTGGGCGCAAGGCGGCGCAACGGCGGCAAAGCCAGCCGCTGGTTTGGGCTTACGGCCTACCGAAACTTCTCTGGAGGCCAGTTTCCGCTTGGTTTTAGAAGTTGAGCAATGATTCCGCAACCCCTCTCTCCAAGAAAGATATTTGGACCTTAATGAAGTATCTACTCTTCGCCATCATTGGTCTGCTTCTGGTGATGTACTTGGTTCAAGACCGCCTCATTTTCTTTCAGCCAAAGATTTCTTCCTTTCAACGGAACGCTCTGAAGCAAAGTCAGCAGCAATCTTTTGAGTTGGAGGTGGATGGCGCAACATTAAAGGGCTGGTGGGTAGAGCCCTCGCCGTCCTCTACTTCTTCGCAGGCTCCCCCAAAAAACCAAATCATTCTCTATTTTGGTGGCAACGCGGAAGAAGTGTCGCACAACATTCCTGAGTTCCAGCGAGCGTTTCTTTCGCCTTCGGTGTTCGTGAACTACCGTGGCTACGGGGATAGCAGCGGCAAACCTTCCGAGAAAAACTTTTTTTCCGATGCCTTAGCTTTGTTCGACGAAGTCAAGCGTCAAAAGCCGGATCATGAAGTCGTCATCATTGGCCGCAGCGTAGGCTCGGGCGTGGCAACCTATTTGGCAAGTCAGCGGACCGCCCATAAGTTGGTTTTGATTACGCCCTTTGACAGCATGCAAAGTGTTGCCCAAAACTCCTTCCCCGTCATCCCGATGGGGCTCTTGCTTAAGCATAAGTTTCGCAGCGATCTCTATGTCGAAAAGCTAACGGCTCCCACTTTAATCCTGGGAGCTAGTGCCGACGAAATCATTGCGACCAAGCACACGACAAAGCTCATTCAATGCTTCTCCCGCCAGCCAGAGGTGGTATGGATTGAGGGCGCTGGCCACAACAATCTTTCTGGCTACGCCAAGTACTGGACTGCGCTCAGCGCTTTCGTGAACCGCGACGCTTAACTACTTCACCAATCGCAGTCGGGCAGCTTCGAAGATGTCGGCAAATTCTTCGGCTTGATTGCCCGAGAGCTCGTGAGCCAAGGCAGCCTCATTCCAAATCTGCCACGCCTCTTCCTTTTTGCCAAGCTCTTCCAAAGTAAAAGCCAAGTCAACGCGAACCCGCCACCACTTGGGCTTGATATTCGATGCGGCGGTGAAATACATCGCCGCTTGCTGCGGTTGATCGTCTAGTTCATTGCCGATTTTCATCAACACTGCAGCGCCTGCGCCGCAAGCCAAAGCCCGGTTCACCCATTGGTCTTCCGCCGTTTCATAAGCCAAAGTATCGACGTGAACGACCAAATAGAACACGGCAAAGAAGGGGGCAAAAATCAGCGCAACCAACGCCAATCCAAACTGCACCTGCCTCACCATATCTAACCGCGCCGGTTCTGGCCGCTTGTAGTTCGGCGGCAAGCCCGCTGCTTCCATGCGATCATAAAGATCAGGATGAGTGGTGCGACGACTTCCCATTACCACTGGCGTTAGATTGCAGCGGTAGAGGTTTTCTAAAGCCCGCGCATGAATGGTTTCATCATGGGCATGATGGGTCGCGTGGGCGTCGGCGCTTTCTTCTCGTTCGCGGGAGAACGGCAGGGTAAGTTTTTGCAGCGCCAATGCCAAGACGATTGCAGTTGCCATGCCGGGCGCGCCCCATTGATTCACAATTGGGTGCCAGGATCCAAGCACGGCGTACAACGCATAGTTGGCAAACATCAGCGGCAGCCGCGTGCCCCCTTCTTTAAGGTGACCGATCTCATGACTGGCAACTGCTTCCAGTTCGTCGTCGTTCAACACTTGCAACGCTTTGCTTGAGAACATCAATTCGTTCTGCAGCGGGTAGGCGTAAGCGTTGGCCCAGCGCGTGTTGATCAAATAAACCTGCTTCGGTTGATGGCCAGCTTTTTCAGCGGCGCGCGCGACGACCTCGGCCAGCCGATCGGGCGCGGCTTGCACAAAACCTAGGGCGCGGAACATCGACAAGCGAAAGATGAAGGAGCCGAAAAAGATCAGCGTCAAACCAACGCTCATTCCGATCACCATGCCGTCGCCCTTGCTGGGGATGAAGATTGCCATCAACACCGCGACCGGTAGGTAGGAATAAAGCACCATCAAATTGATGGCCCACAACGAAAAATGGCGGCCCAGTGAATGGTGCGGCAACTGGTGACGAATGACAAAGCGCCAGTAAAGCCAGATGAATTGGACCAACAGCAAGCCGCCTACGATCAAGACCATTCCTTTGGCCGAAATCACCTGCAGCGGGCCAACGATGTGTGAGCCAATCAGCAACGAGCAAATCAGCACCAACACGCCCGACACCCCCCACACTCGATAGCGGATAGCCAGCCGCCGCGCGCGCTCCGTCCAGTGCGCGTTCGGGTCTACCGCTTTGGTGAAAAGCCGCAGGTTGATGCTCTGCACTAGCGGCAGCCACAACAAGGCGGCCAACGGAAGCAACAGGGGCACCGCCCAACCGACCCAGTGCGGCAGTTGGTCGGACAAATTGGGGATCATTGTCACCTCATCATAGCTGAGGAGGAAGCGCGGGCATAAAAAGAGGGCGTCAGTGAGAACCGCCGACGCCCCTCATTCCTGGCTAGCTCTTCAGCTCGGCACACGCATCGACCAAAGCGTGGTAAAGCGCGGTGTTGGTAGCCAGAGTCAACGGCACCAACCCTTCCTCGGTTTCCTCGACGTATTCCTGACGGCGCGAATACTCCGGGATTGCGCTCAACGTTTTGAGGTTGTCGAGGCGGTCGGCGCTGCGCACGATTTGGATGTCACGACCCTCCCAGCGCAGCGATTCGAAGTGGGACAAATTGCGCTTTTTCTTTTCCTCTTCCGGCACTTCCGCCAGGGTCAGCGAACGCACCATGTCCGACACTTTGGTGCCAAAAACTTCCATGATGTCGTCTTCACTGGTCGAGGTGTCTTCGATCAAATCGTGCAACAAGCCGGTGCACAAGACGTCGGGGTTGGTTTGACTCGCGAGTTCGTGCAAGATCAAAGCAACGCGCAACGGATGGGCCGCGAAATCGGTGCCGTCGCGACGCTTTTGGCCAGCGTGGCGTTCCAGTACCCACTCCACCGCGGTGT
Source organism: uncultured Planctomycetales bacterium (assembly GCA_964565175.1). Taxonomy (GTDB): domain Bacteria; phylum Planctomycetota; class UBA1135; order UBA1135; family UBA1135; genus JACNIZ01. The sequence goes on along the minus strand of CAZMDZ010000007.1, from coordinate 15,266 downwards.
GGACCGGCGGCCAAGTGCCCGTGCCGACTGAGCCAATCAAACGCTCGCCGAGCGCGGAGGAATCAAGAGTGTAGAGTTCGTCGAGTTGCGACATCGATGCTTACCGATTTCTGCGGGAAGTCCTTATCGGCGGACTCAGCCTTTTTGATGAGTGATGGAAGTGCCATCGCCGCGGCCTTCGATGACCGCTTGGCATAGGCCGAGGAAAATTCCGACCTCGACCACGCCGGGAATCTGCGACAACTGCTGGTGCATTTCTACGGGATCTTCAATGCCGTAGCGGAACTTGCAGTCCAGCACCAAGTTGCCGTTGTCGGTTTGGAAGGGTTCGCCCTCTTCCAGGGTGCGCAAAAATGCCTGGCAGCCAGCGGCTTCAACCTTGGCGCGGGTGGCCTGCACCCCAAATGGTGTGACCTCGACCGGCAGTAAAAAAGTCGTGCCTAGCTTGTCGACCATCTTGCCTTCGCCAACGATGATGACGACTCGCTTGCCGCAGGCCGCCACAATTTTTTCACGCAGTAAGGCGCCGCCGCCGCCTTTGACAAGCTGGTAGTTGAGGTCGATTTCGTCGGCGCCATCAACCACCAAGTCGAGATCAGGGCAATCTTCGAGGGTGGCAATCGGAATGCCCAATTCGGTCGCCCGAGTTGCCGTGTCCTTCGAGGTTGGAACCCCGGTGACTTGCAATTCCTCTTGGCGAATGCGTTCGGCAAGTGCTTCTAAGAAAAACACCACTGTTGTGCCGGTTCCCAGGCCCAGTTTCATTCCATTTTGAACCAGGGCGGCTGCGGCGACACCAGCGGCCTGCTTGGCGGAGGTTGCAGTGCTCATTTGTCGCTTATTCTAGTCCCGCTGCTGCAAGTCTCTAGAAAACCGCATAACCGCTTCGAAGACTCGCGAAATGCCGTCGGGATCAAGGTTGTGAGTGCTGGCCATTTTGCGTCTCGCTTCCAGCAATCTCTGCTCGCGGCCGGGATCGCGCACACCGTGGCCGTGTTGCGCTTTGATTTGCCCAGCACGATTGGCGAGCACCGCCCGGCGAGCAAGCAGCGCAACCAAGTCGCCGTCTAATTCGTCGATCAGGTCGCGGGTTTGGCGCAACTCTGGCGCCTGCGCACCCAAACTTGGAATTTCCAAACGTGCGGTGTGCTCGTCTTGGTCGCCACTAATCCCCAGGCCGACCTCTTCCTGATCCAGCGCTTCCAGGTCGTGATGGACCTGCCCCAAAGTCTCGAGCAACTTCTGACGTGCTTCGGCCGCATACGGATTGGCGCGTTCAATCGCCAAAAACAGGTGCGCCGCATCCGAGCGGACCGCGTCGATGGTGCTTTGCATCGCCTGGAACGACGGCGGCGCAAAGGCCAGTTTTTGCAGCTCCTCTAAATCCAGCATGCCCTTGGCGACAAAAAATGCCAGCGCGTGGGAATAGGCCATGCTGTGATCGTGGGTATTGGCATCTTCGACCTGCACCTCACAACCAAGTTGCAGATACAACGCCTCGGCGCGATCCGCTGCCTCTGGATGCATCGGATTCGGGCAAACCACTGCTCGCAACGGCCGCTGGCCAAGCGCAATGCTCGATGGGCCGAATAACGGGTGGGTTCCGATCCACGGCACTCGTTCCCCCAACACCTTTTCCATGCTGAGGTTGGGCCCGTGTTTCACCGAGCTGACGTCGATCACCAGATGATCCGCGCGCAAATGGGGCGCCCATTCGTCAAGCGCTTGCTCCAAGCTATGCACTGGAACGGCAAAAACGACCGGACCGCTGCCTTGCAACAGTTCCTGGCGCGACGTCGCCTGCCACTCACCGGGAATATCCCGCTCGGGGTCCCAAGCTTTGACCGCTATCCCAGCGTCATTCGCCAGTTGCGCCATTGCCGCACCAAAACGACCAAAACCAATGATGGCTATGCCTTCCACGCGGGCATTTTAGCCAAAAATTCGCCAGAACCATTTTCGACCTATACTGGAGGCATGCATATTTCGCTGCCTAAGCTTTCCGCAGCGCTGTTGGCCTTTGCCACCTTGGTAACGTCGGCAGTTGCCGCACCTCAATGATGCCCCGGCCCTCCGGCAACGCCTCCACCTAGCGTTAGCCATGGCGACACGGTTCGTGATCGCATGAAGGTCGAATGGGAAAACCCAGTGTTCCGCGACGTCAGCTTCGAGCAAGGCTCCGAAGAAACCGTCGCTGTTAAAAAAGAAGCGCTGCCGTTTGAAAAAGCCGTCGCCTATCTCGCTGGCGAGGACAAGCGGCCGCTGCTGATCCTGCGCGAGTGCTACACCTGCTCGGGCACCGACGACGCCCTTCTCAGTCGCAAGGGCGGCAATGAAAAAACCTTTGTTTATACAAAGTGGTTTAACTTCGTGCGGGTGCCGGCTACGGTCACCGAAGCAGACCATCCTTTCCACAATCTTTTCACCGGCGAAAAACCACCCCACCTATTTGTATGCAGCGCAGACGGCAAAAATGTGAGACCGCTGAAGGGCGACCAGTCCATGCTCGAACTTTGGGATGTGCTGACCGAAGCACTGAGCCGCGACTACGTGCGCGATCCAGCGAAGGTCTACAAGAGTCTGGTCAAGCTCTACATGGAGTTCGACATGCTCGACGACGAAGAAGAACTGTTGCTCGGCCAGGCTTATCGCGAGCTGCTGAACAAGGGCGGAGATTCCAAGGAGCTGCCCAAATTGCGCAAGAAATTGGACGTTGTGCGCGGCAAGCGCGAAGAAGCGCTGAAGAAGGAGAAGGTCATGATGGATCTTCAACTCAAGGCCGAGCTGGCCGCGGCGGCCAAGAACGCCAGCGCCAAAGCGGGTATTTAGGCTTCGGCTACTTCCTGATCGCCCTACTCTTCTGTGTGGTCCCAGCGGCTGCACAGAAGAAAGGCGAGCCGGGTTACGACCCTTATACGCAACTGAAGCCCGAGCTAATCGCCAAGGCTGGCTACGTCAACTGGGGCGATTTCATGTTCGGCCAGCACCGCACCAGTTCGGTGACGGACAAGTTGGGCGGCATGGAGATTCACTGGGTCGAAACCGAGAACTTCAAGATCGGCGTTGAATTACCGGAGTGCCCGCCGCCTTATTTGAAGTGGGAGAAAGAACGCTTCACCGGCGAGATTGCTCGGCTGCGCAAGAAGCTCAGCAAGGTGCCCAAAAAAGTGAAGAAGTTGGATCCGTGGTTGCGCTTGCACCTGACTGCCCAGCGTGCCGAGGAGGAATACCAACGGTTCTTAGATGACTTCGGCATCGATCCAGACAAGTGTGAAGCCGAACTTGGCGGCCGATGGTTGGGCCGCAAGCAGAAGTTTATGTTGTTGATGGTGGATAAAGAAGACACGCTGGCGCGATACTCCGGCAACTACACCGGCCAGTCCGCGCGCATCGCCACCCACCATCATTTCAAAGATGCCGACAACTTCTTGTTCGCGATGTCCTTTGAGGGTTTCGCCGAGGGAGATCGCGTCGAAACGGACTTCTATTCCAGTTTTGCTAGTGGTCTGTGCGAAACCTTTCTCCATGCCTACGGCCGACCGTATCAGTTGCCTTGGTGGTACACCCAGGCGATTTCGTCGGTGCGCCAGCGCAAGATTTCGGATCGAATGGATTTGTATGGCAACATCAAAGGCCACGTGACTTTCGAAGGCTGGTGGCTTTGGCGCGCGCGGGTGCACGCTCATGTGCAGTGGGATCTTTACCGCAGCTTCCCTGAATGCATGGTCATGAACTGGGAGTCCAAGGACATCGACATCGTTGATTACATGATGATGTGGTCTTGGGGCGGTTACTTGATGGACCAAAAAGCCGCTGGATTGGCGCGGCGACACTGCTTACGAGGAAAAGGTGTGGGAAAATTCCGTCAAGGCGATGGAAGCTTCCTTTAAAACCACGCCTGAGCAGTTCGAAGTTGCGTGGAAGGAGTGGGTAATGAAAAAGGGACCGGGCAAAAAGTAGCCTAGACTTGGTGAGTATTTCCCCATTTCTCCCCTAGGCAATTCGCGCTGCAGGTTTATAGTAAGGCGCCTTTGTTGAAAGTGAGTCTCATTAAGCCATGATGCTTCCCCTTTCCCTTGCCGATCTGCCCAAAATTGGGCTCGGCCGGGTGCGCGGCGTTCCAGGGGAGTCGAGCGTTGCGATGCGCTTGAGAGAACTGGGGTTTACGCCCGGTACTGAGGTCACTTTTGTACGCCAAGCCCCCTTTGGCGGTCCGATGGTGGTGGATCTACGCGGTTATCAATTGTGTCTGCGACCCGCAGAAGCCAAGCTGATTCTAGTCGAAACGCCGTCCGAACCCTCATGAGCAAGCGCCTGGAAATAGCCCTGGTTGGCAGCCCAAACGCTGGCAAGACCACGCTTTTCAACGCGCTGACCGGCCTGCGAGCGAAAACAGGCAACTATCCAGGCGTCACCGTCGACCGTCGGCGCGGCCGCTGCACTGTCGACGACACCGAGATCGTCCTCACCGACCTGCCCGGAACTTACAGCCTGCACGCGATTTCGGAAGACGAAGCGATTGCTGTCCGGGTGCTGAAGGGTGAACTGGAAGGCGAGCCCGAGCCCGACGGCGTGGTCATCGTTGCAGATGCAACCACACTTCAGCGCTCGCTGCCGATGATCGCCGAGGTCATGCAGCTCGGCCGCCCAACGCTGCTGTGTCTGACCATGATCGATGAACTCAAGGCGCGCGGCGGCGACATCGACCTGTTCGCCCTGCAGCGCGAACTCGGCGTTCACGTGATTGGGGTGGTCGGCAACCGCGGCCTAGGTGTGGATGATCTGCGCGATCACCTCGCCAAGCCTAATGAATGGCGGTCAGCGGTCAATTTGCCTGCTCCAGATCCTGAATCGCGCTTCGCCTGGGCGGACCAAGTACTGGAAAAGATCACCCGCCACCCTGTCCAAGAAAGCACGCTGACTCGTCGCATGGACAGGGTGCTGCTCCACCCGGTGATGGGCGGCTTCGTCTTTCTTGCCTTCATCACCTTCTTCTTCCAGGCAATTTTTAGCTGGGCTGGACCAGCGATGGACTTTTTCGCCGGCACATTGGATTCACTGGCGGATTGGATTCTGCTGACCATGCCGGAAGGATTGCTTGCGGACTTGCTCGCCAATGGCGTCGTGCGCGGAGTGGGCGCAGTGGTGGTTTTCGTGCCGCAAATCGCGCTGTTGTTTGCGATGATCCTGTTCTTCGAAGCCTCCGGCTACATGGCCCGGGCTGCTTTTGTCGTCGACCGCATGATGGGTTGGATCGGGCTCGAAGGCCGGTGTTTTATTTCGCTGCTCAGTTCCTACGCCTGTACCGTGCCTGGCATCATGGCAACGCGCGCCATTCCTTCGCCCAAAGATCGATTGGCAACTATTTTGGTCGCGCCCTTTGCCACTTGCTCGGCGCGACTTCCAGTTTACGCGGTCCTGATCTCGGCCTTTGTGCCAGCGACGCCCGTGGTTGGACCCATCACCATGCAAGGGCTGACGCTAATGGGTTTGTACCTACTCGGTGGTGCAACCGCGCTCTTCTTCGCCGCCATCTTTAAACGCGGCATGCTGCGCGGCGCCAGTCTGCCGTTTTATATGGAGTTGCCTCCATACCGATTCCCGCGGCCAAGCAGTTTGGCGGTTCAGGTCTGGCGACGGTTGAAGTTGTTCCTGACGAGTGCTGGCAAAATCATTTTCTTCGGCTCAATTGTGTTGTGGGTGTTGCTGAACTTCCCCCACGTCGATCCTCCCGATGGGTTGGATGATGCTGCTGCCAACCGGTATCAGGTCGAGCACAGCTACGCCGCCGAAATCGGCCGCGTTTTTGAACCGCTCACCGAGCCGCTGGGCTTTGACTGGCGCCTCAATATTGGCTTGGTTGGCTCATTTGCCGCCCGCGAATTGATGGTTTCGACCATGGCTCAGGTCTACGCCTTCAACGGCGACGCCGAAAACGTCGACGGGATGGCGGCTTTGATCACCAAACCGGATCCGGTCACGGGTGAGCCCCCGGTTTCGTTCGCGACCGGTATTTCGCTGTTGGTGTTCTTCGTCTTCGCGATGCTCTGCGTGTCGACCTTAGCGGTGATCAAACGCGAAACCGGAAGCTGGAAATGGCCCGTGTTCACCACCGTTTATATGTTTGCGGTGGCGTGGGTGGGTTCCTTTGTGACCTACCAAATCGCTTCGTGACTTCTTCTGTGGGCACATCCACAGGAAATTTTCGGCTTCGCCCGATAGAGTAGATGGAACTCGATCGTGCGAATCTTCCTGCTCATCCTCCTCGCCCTGCTGGCATCTTGCGCCACCTGGGTCCCCGGCACACCGCAATTCTCGGTGGATACGCCGCTGGGTACCGCGTACGCCCATAGCCCCGAACGTGCCAGCAAGTTGGTCGACACCTGGATGCGGATGGCGCGAAATATCCAGCAACGGCTACCAGGTGCGAAACTGGAAGAGCAGCTCGATATCTGGCTGATGCACGAGCAGGACATCCCAGATCCATTTTCCATTGGTCATCCGATGGGCGGTGTCACTTACTCGGTGAATGGAGACGCCTGGCTGATCCAAGTGCCGGACACCCACAAATTGGATTGGGTTCTGGCGCATGAATTAACCCACGCTTTGCTCGGCCCCGAGTGGGATCCCCTCGGCGGCATGTTAGAAGAAGGCCTGTGTGAATGGATGGGTTCCCAAGAAGACCCCGACCTCGCCCCGGTGCGCGAACTGCAGGTTTATATGGGCGCCACCGCAATGTTTGGCCACACTCAATGCGGCATTTTCTTCAACAACTCTGTCCGGCAAGAAGACGGTGAGGTCAAGATGCGCTGGTTGGGTGAAAAGGGCACGGCGCCAGACCCAGCTTGGGATCTCAAAGATTTGCGCTACTACTTGGCACAAAACAGCATTGCCGAATTTTCCGAGGTACGCGCCGGTTTGCAGCGCATGGGTACGGTGATGATTTACCGCATCATTGAGCGCAAAGGGTTGGACTATCTCCACCAGCTTTGCAAAGACGCCAAAGCACGCGGCGAATCATGTCTTCCTTTTGACGACGTCATGAAAGCCGCCGGTTTTAAACCTGATGGTTCCGATTTACACCGCGAGCTGGTTGGGCCATTGCGCGCCCGAGCGATTTCTGGAGTGTTAAGAGATCACGGCGATCACTTTGGACGTTACATCGCAGCCGAGTACCCACGTCACTTTCCGGATTATGACGGCGATCATTTTGTGAAGTACTCGATGGGCACGATCCGCAGCATCGAAGGCAAGAATATCCGCCTATTCGAATTCCCGTCGGTGCGCAAAGCAACTCGTCGGAATTGGCCGGTGCGCGAGCATACTGCCGAAGCATACGCTGCGCCTTACACCATTACTTGGTGAGGAATGCCGAGGTTGACTCGAAGCCTGACCTAAAAGTCTGCGCTTAGATATCCAGCTCTTGGATTTCGTGCGCATGCTCTTCGATGTAGTTGCGACGCGGTTCAGTTTCGTCGCCCATTAACATCGAGAAAATCTGATCGGCGGCGACGGCGTCGTCGAGCACAATGCGCTTAAGCAGTCGCGTTTCCGGATCCATGGTTGATTCCCACAACTGGTCTGGGTTCATTTCACCAAGACCCTTATAGCGTTGGACCTCAACTTGGGATTGACCGGCTTCGCGCAGGGAGCCCACTAGGTTGACGACCTCAGGGACGGCCTTGGAAAACTTACCGCATTCGATCAGTGTGCCTCCGCCTGGAGTTTGGTCGACTATGGGCAATCCATAAGCGAGCACCTCTGTGATTGCTGCTTGCACGTCGTCGCGATCGCGGAACTTGAAGGACAAATAACTCGCCGATTCGCGTGGGCATTTGGAATCGCGGCCGGACCATACTTGATCTTCCGGCTTGTCAGCCAAGAATGTGTCCAGCGAGGCTTGATCCCAGAAGAAATGATTCACATTTCTTTCGACGCCAACTTGAGAAACCATAAAGCCTGGTAAACCGCGTTCGGCATCGTGCGCGGCAAGATACTCGCCAGGACCTACACCGCGACGATCGCCACGGAAGGCAATCAAACTGCGTGACAGAGTCATCAGTTTGTCAATCAACTCGCTCAAGCCAACGCCTTCCAGTTCGGTAACCTCGTTGGATTCACTGTGACGGTAGCGCATCTTTGCGCCGCTCAAACCAGCGGCGAAAATCGACTTGGTCAATTGCTCATCGCCGTGAATGTAGTCGTAAGACTTCTGCCCCTTTTTCTGCAGACGATAAAGCGGTGGGCAAGCAACGTAAACCCGGCCAGACTCAATTAGCGGCTTCATCTGACGGAACAAGAAGGTCAAGATCAAGGTGCGGATGTGAGAGCCATCCACATCGGCGTCAGTCATGATGATGATCTTGCCGTAGCGAACCTTGTCGATATCAAACTCATCCGACACTCCTGCGCCGAAGGCTTGAATCATGGTCTGCAATTCTTGGTTGGCAATGATCCGGTTCGCTGAGTTTTTCTCAACGTTCAAAATCTTACCCTTCAAAGGAAGAATCGCTTGGAAGCGGCGATCGCGGCCGGTCTTTGCCGAACCACCCGCCGAATCTCCCTCAACCACGTACAGTTCGGTGATCTCGGTATCTTTCAACTGGCAGTCGGCCAGCTTGCCCGGCAACGATCCCGAACTCAACGCGCCTTTGCGTCGTACCAAGTCACGTTGCTTGCGCGCCGCTTCCCGTGCATCGCGCGCCAAAATCGCCTTGCGAATAATGTTCTTCGCCGACGCCGGATTTTCCTCGAGGTACTTACCAAAGCACTCGTTCACCACTGACTCCACCACCGAAGACGCTTCACGCGAACCCAGCTTGCCTTTGGTCTGACCTTCAAACTGCGGATCGGGAATCTTGATCGAAACGATCGCGAACAGGCCTGCCTTGTAATCATCACCGGCTGGCGCTTCGCCTTTCTTCAGCAAATCAGCTTGGCGTAAATAAGTATTCAATGACCGCGTCAATGCCGAACGGAAACCCGATAAGTGAGTACCACCGGCCGAGGTGCGAATGTTATTGGCAAAGCTGTAAACACCTTCGTGCCAATCATTGGTGTAACGCAGCGCCACTTCCACGCCGTAATCCTTGCCCTGGTATTCGACCTCTTTGAGGAAGTGCACGATCTCGGTGATCGACTCCTTTCCTTCGGTCAAGTCACGGACGTAAGCCGTCAAACCATCCGGGTAATGGAAGGTGTCGCTTTGACCACTGCGCGCATCTTCGAGCACAATCTTCAATTCCGACGAACCCATCAGGTACGCCATTTCGCGCAAACGATTCTGTACGGTCTCGTAATCAAAACCATCGTGCGAGAAAATCTGGCGGTCCGGGCGGAAAGTGACTCGTGTACCGCTCTTTTCGGTATCGCCACGCACCTCCAACTTGGTCTTGCAGAGACCGCGCGAAAAACCAATGTTGTGGATCTTGCCGTCTTTAAAAACGTCAACCTCAGTCCATTCGGTCAGCGCGTTCACCACCGAAATACCGACGCCGTGTAGACCGCCAGAAACCGCATAAGCTTTGCCGTCGAATTTACCGCCGGCATGCAGCTTGGTCATCACCAGCTCAACCGCTGGCATGTTTTCTTCCGGGTGAATGTCTACCGGAATACCACGGCCGTTATCTTCCACCGTAGCCGAACCATCGTCGTTCAAAGTCACGGTGACGGTATCGCAATAACCAGCCAAGCCTTCATCAACCGAGTTGTCAACGATCTCCCACAGCAAGTGGTGCATGCCTGCAAACGCAGTATCGCCGATGTACATCGCCGGACGTTTGCGCACGCCCTCCAGATCCTTCAGGAACTGAATTGAGCCGGAATCGTAATCTTGCTTCTTGTTGTTATCACTCATGACAGATGAACGAAACGCAAACGCTTCGCTGTCTCACTGATCAGGATCGCCTGAACTCGATGCGCTCGACCACTGCGTTGTCGCTGTGGTTGGCCAGGTATTGGTTTAGCAGAGTCAAAAACTCGGACTGACGGAAGCAGTAAAGCTCCTGCATCAATGGCGCCGACTCCACCACCACAATCAATCGCCCGCCGCGAAACGAAACCGGACGCGTGCGCTTGCCAATGGTGACCGGCACGACTTGGTTCCAGGCATCGAAAACGGCGCGATGTTCAGACATGCGCGACCAGCCATGTTTCTGCATGACGCGAGAAACAATTTCGGAAATGGGAATCGCATCCACATTTCGGGCTGGTGTGCGCTTGGATTTCATTCTTTCGTAATCAACCGCTAGTGGTTAACCCACCGTACTCAGCGGCATGACGACGTAATCAAAATCTTCCCCAAGGATGAACTTGGCCGGACGAGTCGCGTCTTCCATTTGCAATTCAATTTGATCCGTGTGAGCGGACTTCAAACCGTCAAGCAGAAAAGCCGGGTTGAACGCAGCAGTCAAACCCTCGCCGACGTAATCGACTTCAAGGTTGGCTTCGGCGCGGCCACGGCCTTCGTGTTCGGCCAGCACGCCCATTTGATCGGCGGTCACTTGCAGCCGCACCACTGCAGCCGAGTCTTGGGTCAAGTGACTGACCAAGCGCAATTTCTTCGACAGCGACTCGCGGTGGGCGCGGATCACGTGCTTGCCGTCGGCCGGGATGACGTTGCCGTAATTCGGATACTCGCGGTCGAGTACACGACCGAATGACTCCAAGTTGCCCACGCGGAAACCGACGAGGTTGTTCAAGAAGAAAACCGCCAGCTCTTCACCGCCTTCGTCCTGGCCATGGCGCAGAATCTGATCCAGCACCTTCGGCAACAAGACCGAGCGCTGCTTCTCCGGCTTGTGGGTCAGCGCCGGGCGTTTGATCCGGGCCATGCGACGACCGTCCGTTCCGACCAATGTGACTTCGCCATCTTCGGTCTCCAGCAGCACGCCTTCGGTGGCGAAGCGGTTGTCTTGGACCCGAGCGGTGGCGAACCGGGTCGAGCTGACCATCAGCAGAAAAGCTTCCTTGTCGACGGTCAGGTCTGGGTCGCCGTCCAGCGTTGGGATTGCTGGAAACGCTTCGGGCGTGGCAGCCGGGTCCAATCCGCTTTCCATCGTCACCAGATCGCAGACGTCTTCGCCAGCAATCAATTCGCATTGATCGTTGCCTTTCAGATGAACCGTCACGGTTTCGGATTCAATGTCCTTGACCACGTCGACGAGTTCACGACCTGGGATGACCGCCCAGCCGGGTTGGTCGACCTGGACCTGCTCTACGCGGTAGCGCACAGCAATGTCGAGGTCGCTGGTCATCAGTACCACCGAATCATTGTCCGCCTCGATAAATACTCCTCCGAGTACAGGTCGAGTGGGCTTTCGGTCGATACCCATTTCAACCCGTTGGAGGGCGTCACGGAAGGCGAGGCGGTCGATCAGGAACTTCATGCGGACATCCTCCTAATTGAGGATCTATTAATTAAGTTAGTCGTAACAGTATAGGGCTCTCGGAAGTGTGGAGAAACCCTGGGTTTGACGACGCAAGTCTTTTGTAGGAAGCGGATTAAGAAGTCCAAATTCCTTGGGAGTCGTGTTCGGCCCCTGCGGAGGAGCCGAGGACAACCTGTGGAGAAAATGTGGGGTTTTCCACAGGCGTTGAAGGCAGCATTTGGGACTGTGGGAATGGTGCAAAACTTGCCCCTTTCATCCACCAATTTTGCCGCCCTTTTCCACAGGTTTTCCAGCACAAAAGCAAAAAGCCGCACCCGAGATTTGGGTGCGGCTTTGGCTTCGAGCCAGCCGAAAAATGGCCTGGGAGGTTGTGTCACGGCGTCAACAAGGAAATTATCCGTGACAATTTGACTCGGTTTTCACACCGCGCTCGAGTTCTCCGAGGACTGCCGTGAATTCAGCATCGACACGCCGACGCGCTTCGATCTTCTCCACTGAGTAGAGCACCGTGGAGTGATCCTTGCCGCCGAAGTATCCGCCCACCTCCTCTAGCGACAAGCTAGTAAGGCTACGAGCGAGGTACATCGCCACTTGGCGTGGGAACACCACCGACTGGGTGCGTCGCTTGGACTGCAGCTCAGCCAGCTTGACGCCGTAGTGAGAGGTGATCACCGACAGAATGTGGTCCATGTGGATTGGACGATTGCGCGCGCGCAGGTCCGGCCCCATGATTTCATGGGCCAATCCAACGTCGATCGGTCGGTTGGTGAGCGATGCCATCGCCTGAATGCGGGTCAGGCTGCCTTCCAGTTCTCGCACGTTGTTTTCAACGTTCTCGGCGATGAACTTCGACACATTGTCTGGTAGCGAAAGACCTAACCGCGCCGCCTTCGAGTGCAAAATTGCAACCCTGGTTTCAAAGCACGGTGGCTCGATTTCAGCCACTAACCCCCATTTAAAGCGACTTACCAGCCGCTCTTGGAGATCAGGAATGTCCTCGGGCGGAGCATCACTCGACAGCACAATCTGCTTGTGCGAATTGTGCAGGGTGTTGAAGGTGTGGAAGAATTCTTCTTGGGTGCGAGCTTTGTTGGCCAGCATTTGAATGTCGTCGATGATCAGCACATCCGCTTTGCGATAGCGGTTGCGGAACTTTTCAACGTCACCCTGCTGCAGTGCACTGATGAAGTGGTTGATGAATTCTTCGCACGAGAGGAAGACGATCTTCAGGTCCGGTGTTTTGTCCAGGAGGTGATGGCAAACCGCCTGCATCAGGTGGGTTTTGCCTAGACCTACCGAACCGTGGAGGAACAGCGGATTGAAGTTTTGCGCCGGCCGGTCGGCAACGCCGCGGCAGGCTGCATGTGCAAATCGATTGCACGGTCCGACTACAAATTGCTCGAAGGTGTAGCCGGGCTTGAGAATTAAGGAAGAGGAATCGTCGCTGGCGACTGCCGGCTGGGCAGTGACGCCTTGATTGAGCTGCTGTTGGAGTGCGTTGGAGGGTCGGCGAACCGTTTCTTTAGGGAGGCTCGCAACAGAGGGTGCGAGTTCGGCTACCAATTCATCCAGGGTGGGCGGCTTGTGGTCGAGTTCGTGAACTTCGACGCGGACTTCGGGGATTCCGAAGGCTTCGGCTATGGGGCTTAGAAAACGTTGCCGAATTGTGTCCGCGTGTAGCTTTGTGGGGGCGGCGAGCACTGCAAACTCAGGTTGCAGGCTTAGCAGCTTGACTCCTCGGAGCCATGCATCGACCGATCGGGCGTCCTGGGTGGACTCCAAGTGCTTCAATGCTTGATCCCAAAGGGAAATCAACTCCGGGGAGATTGAGTTTAAGGGCACTTGAGGCTAATCGGGGGGGGGGGAGGGTTGTAAGTTTATGAGAGAAAAGAGGTTAGGGGCTCGCGCTCGTGGGGGCACAGATTACCTGCCGCCCCGGACTTCCCGACAATTCTTTTTGTTAAAACATATAAGCCCTTTCCCTGCAAGGGTTAACGTTTTGCGACATCGTATAGGCGGGAAATTGCATCTGCCAGCCGCTGCCCCGCGTTTTCCACAGTGGAGAGCTCAATTCTGGGAGGGAAAGCGACTCGAATTGAGGCAGTCGCAAGGACTTGCGGCATTCCGGTGGCCAGTAACACATCAGATGGTGTGGGCGAGCCAGAGGAGCAGGCGGAGCCCGAGGAGACCTCGAGTCCGTCGGCGTCAAGAGCGGGCAGGATCATCCGGCCGTCGATTTTGGGGAAGGTCAGATTCAATGTGTTGCAAAGGCCGCCCTGTTCCGGGTGGTTGTTTTGGAAAAGAGCTCCAGTGTCCCCACCGTGAGCGGCGGTTAGGCGAGCGGTTAATTGCTGCAGAAAACTAGCTCGTGCAGCCATCCACTGCCGCTGATTTTGCTCTTGCTCGGCCATCGCCAGCTCCATTGCCAGAGCCAATGCCGAGGCCAACGCTGGACTCTCGGTGCCCGGACGTCGTCCGCGTTGATGGCCACCGCCGACTAGGTGTGCTTCGAACATTGCGCGCTCACCGAGCACCAAAATGCCAGAACCTTTAGGCGCGCCAAACTTGTGTCCTGAAAAGACCAAGCTATCCGCGCTTGCCAGCGCTGACGCCCACGGCAACTTGCCCAAGCCTTGTACGGCGTCGCAAAACCAAAGCGCCTCGGCGGGTAAGTTTTGCAGTAACAACTCCAATGGTTGTACCGCACCGGTTTCATTGTTTGCCCACTGCATGGCAACCAAATCCGGTTCGAAGGAGGCCCGGTTTCTTTCCGTCACGGGCCACTGCCCCAAGTCGACGCCGGCATGGGAATTGACCGGTAAAAACTGAAGTCGATGACCCTCTTGCTGCAACACGCGCAAGGGTCCAAGCACCGCCGGGTGTTCTGCTTGGCTGCTGAGTAAGTTCAATTTGCGCCCCAGCATTTCAGCGGTTGCCCGGACGATGCCAAACAAGGCAAGGTTGCATGCTTCCGTTGCACCACTGGTAAACACCACCTCCGAGGCAGATCTACCAATCAATTTGGCGATGCGCTCGCGTGCGTTTTCTAACTGACCCTGCGCGCGTCTACCGGCGCGATGCAAAGAGGCCGGATTGGCCGGATACTCACGTTCTACGCGTAGATACTCGTCCAACACCTCGGCGCGCACCGGCAGTCCGGCGTTGGCATCCAAGTAAATCCGTTCGCTCATTCAAAGCTGGGCATAGAGTGCGCTTCCGGCTGCTGAGGTGGAACCAGCTCGTCTTTTTTCGACGCCATTGCAGGCTCTGGCGATTGACTTAGCCCCAAGCGAAGCGCAAGTTCGCTGGCTATGTTGCGGAAGTCTTCGGCGCCAGCGCTTCGCGGATCGTATTCATAAATGGTCATGCCATGACTGGGTGCTTCTGCCAAGCGCACGTTGACCCGCACATGATTGTCAAACACGATTTCACCAAAGTGATTGCGCAGTTCTTGCACCACCTCGCGCGACAGGTTGCGCTGCTTGCTGTACATGCCAACCAAAATTCCAATCAAACCCAAGTTCGGGTTCATGCGGCGCTGCACTTGTTCCAACACGTGTTGCAATTGCGCCATCCCTTGCAGCGCGAAGAATTCAGCCTGCACGGGAATGATGACGTATTTTGAAGCACAGAGTGCGTTCAGCGACAGCAAGCCCAGTGCGGGTGGGCAGTCCAGCAGGACGACGTCGGGAGCTTGTTCGGTGCGGGAGTATTTCTGCAGCTCATCGCGCAACAGAATCTCGCGGCCGATCTCATTTGCGAACTCTTGCTCGGCACCAGTGAGGTCCAAGTTTGTCGGCGCAATGGAAAGGTTCTCAACGTTGGTTGGCTGGGCAACATCGGCAACCGAATGGCGGCCGCCCAGCAGGGTGTAGA
>CAZMDZ010000006.1:20718-26336 GCA_964565175.1 uncultured Planctomycetales bacterium | reverse complement strand
CGCGAAGAAGATTGCCTACTTGCGTACCAGTAAAGGATTGCAAGAACCTGAAATCCCCGGTTATCGGATGGGGCGAGCTTTGGGCGAAGGCGGTACGTCGGAGGTTTTTGGCGCGCGTCGGAAAAAGGATTTTGCCAAGGTTGCGTTAAAGGTTTTGCGCCCTGGTTTGGCTTTGGATCCGGTGGCAGTTCGGCGTTTTTTGGAAGAAGCAGCGTTGCTGAAAAAGTTGAAGATTAAGGGGATTGTGCGTGGTCACCGAATCTTCAAATTCATGGGTACTTACGTGATGGAAATGGATTGGGTGCCCGGACGAACGCTGGAAGAATATTTGGCCGAGGGCAAAACCTTTGCTGAGTTGGATGCGTTGGATGTGGTGGTGCAAACGGGGCGCGCTTTGGAACGGTTGCGAGCCACCGGCGTCGTGCATCGAGATTTGAAGCCGGGGAACATCATGATCGACGACCATCGCACGGTGACGTTGATCGATCTTGGCTTCTCCGGCATGGGCATGAGCGGTCAAGCCGAAGCGGGCACCACCATGGGTACGCCCGCATACTTGGCGCCCGAACAAGCGCGCGGCGAGGAAGACTTGGATAACCGCGCCGATATTTATTCGCTAGGCGCGACGTTGTATCACTTGGTGATCGGCAAGCTGCCGTTCCAAGCGGAGTCCGATAAAGAAATGTTACGCGCCCAAGTGCTGGATGGATTGAATGGTGCAGCATTAAAGGGCACGGATGTCAGCCCGTCTTTGCACTACTTCATTGAGAAGATGATGGCGAAGGATAAAGAAGCACGTTACGCCACGGCGAAGGAATTGATCGAAGACATTGAAACGCATTTGAAGAGGCAGGCGGAGTTTTGAGAATGAAGGTCGTCCTATTTTTGTTGGCCATGATTGGCATGATGGGGTCCTGCCAAGAGGGGCCAGATGTGCCGGTTGAAGCCGAAGTCGGCAATATGCGAGAGGTCTACAACTGGTTGACGATTTACAAAAACAACCACAAGCAGTCCTGGCCGGAGCCAACAGGTCAAGCGTTTTTGTTGGAGTTGTGGCGCGATGGAACGATCGAGAAGAATGAAAAGAACGCGCGTCGATTCTTTTCTGCGGCCGAGCCATATCAAGATTTTTTGATTCGAATGGGGGCTGACTTTACTGCCCAAACCAGCGTCGAGTATTAGAATCAACTGACCGACGAGTTCGCCTTCAATCTCAACTACGCCGCCTTTGATCCCCAGGAAGATGCCGACGTCCTGCAGCAATTGCACGACGCTCCAGCCACCGTCACAATCTTGGCTAACGCAACCTTCGCGCACCAAGACGTGATCTATTTCATGACCGGTGATGGCGCCGTGCACAAGCTCAACATCAAGCAGTTGACCGAGCAAGGCAAGTTAAATGAATACGACCTGAATTCGGGTATCGTTCCGGTCGGTCGTAACTCACCGGTGATTGAGTTGCGAACCGTAACCACCAACTAAGCAAGGCAGGGCGAGTGGAGCAGGCAAGAAGTTATTTCTTTCGCTGTCAGCGCAGTGGCAATTGTTGTCGAGTGGGGACGGGTCGCGTGTGGTTGACATCGGCAAATGTGTTGGCGATGGCCGACGCCTTGGAAATGTCGGAGCAAACATTCCTTCAGCGATTTGTGGTGGGGGTCGGCGGACGCCTGTCGTTGCGCGAAGCCGACAACGGTGCTTGCTTACTGCTCGATGGATCGGCGGAATGCATGGTTTACGCACAACGTCCGCAGCAGTGCCGCGACTTCCCTGAGTGGTCGTGTTTTGAGAGCGACGATCGTGCTTGGCAGCTGGCGACCGAATATTGCCCGGGAATTCATCGCGTGCCAAGTGCGGAAGTTTGGGCGCTTGGCCGGCCAAAGTTGCAGGCGCTTTATCAGGGCTTGAGGCCAAGCATGGAGCAGGGAAACAAAGTGGCCCCATGCTTGCAGAATCCGGGACGCCGCGAAGCAAGTTCGCTTGAGGTTGACCGCTTCTTAGCTCGTTATCGCCCAACCACTTCTGAAACCTGCCCTGCCCTGAATGGCGACCTTTGCATCGCCGACGACGCCCGCCCGCTGGCATGCCGGAACCTTGGGCCGGAGCAGTTGCAGGAAGCCATGTTCCAAGTCCAGCAGTTGGCGGAGGAGCTCGGCTACCCGTGGTCGCGAGGGGAATGGTGCACGCAGTTGCTTGACCGCGCCGAGGCATGGCGTCGGCTTGTCGCTAAACTTCCTTGGTTGGACGTTTGATCTTGAATCCCGCCACCACTCCCGAAGTTCCCTCCTCTGCCGTCGCTGCTGGGCGAGCGGGGATCAGTTTGGTTGGCATGGCATTGGTCGCGGCAATCGGCTATTGGATGTGGCAGCAACGCGCCGACTTGGAGCCAACGGGTGAAGATTTTTTGATCGAGGTGGCAACCGAGCCAGTCGGCAATGGCCGTACCGAGGTGCGGACGGTGGCGGCCGCACCCACCGCCGATCCTGAAGCCGAACGGGTGCCGTCGCCGGTGGCCCAGCGAAATCGGCAAGGCTTAGAGGCGATGAAGCAACGGCGGTACGCAGACGCAGTCGAGCATTTTCGCAGTGCATTGGAGTTGGAGCCCGCCGACAAAACGCTGCGCCTGAACCTAGCTCGCGCTTTGATGGCAACCGCCCAGCAGTGGATGGATGGAGGGGAAGTGCAGCGCGCAGAAAAGTTGCTGCAGGAGGCGGCAAACACTCATGCCGACGGTGGTCATAGCCAGAGTCGGTTGGCGCAGGCTTGGGTGCGGTTAGGGCGGCGTCAGCAGGCGGCGCAACTGCTGAGCGAGGTTTTGAAAGTACACACCGAGTGTGCCCCCGCGTGGCGCGCGCAAGCGGAAATTGCCTTCGCCGATGGCGAGTTGGAGTTGGCGGTGCACTCGATGGAAAAAGCTTTGGCGCTGACCCCGGACAGTCTGGCATTTGAACAGCGCTTGCAGTTCTTCCGCCGCGAGCAGCAAATGCTCGCCAGCTTCCTGCGCGTGCGTTCCACCCGTTTCGACGCCATGTACGACGCCAACAATCCAAAGATTCAACCGCATTTGCAGCAGTTGTTATTTGATTTGGAAGCCGCCTCCGACGCCGTCAATGCCCAACTGGGGTTGCAACCGATGGACCGTTTGCTCGTCCTTTTGCTCAGTCCCAACGATTATTTGGCAGGTGCGCCCAACTGGTCCAACGGCCTTTACGACGGCCGCATTCGTGTTCCATTCGACGGCTCTTCGCCGCCCGACGAAAACCTGCGTGCGACCTTCCGCCATGAGTACACCCATGCGGCTTTACATCGCGTCGGCCCGACCATTGCGACTTGGCTGCACGAGGGAATTGCCCAATTCGTGGAAGGGAAAAATAGTGGCATGGCGCGGGCTTATTTGAAGGCCCAGGCTCTGCCGAGTCTGGACAAGTTACAAGGCAATTGGACGGTCAAGAACGACGCCGCCGAAGTTCGCGGTTATTACGCTTACGCGCTCTCTCTTAGTGCCTGGATGGTTGAGCAATTTGGCCAAGATGCATTGGCCCAATTGGTGACCGCCATGCAAAGCCAGGGGCAAGAAGAAGCTTTTCAATCCACCTTCGGAATGGGCATCACCGAACTCGACCAGCGCCACCGGCAAAGATTGGGGCCAGAGGGCAACTGAGTCCGGCCGCTGCTTCGCTCAGTCTTGGTTTCTAGAGTTGGGTGACGGTTGATTTGCTGTAACCGAATGCCCGCCGAACCGTCTTCCCTGCGATGAGGGAATCGATGTTGATGGATCCGCCAGGCCTGGGGGACCGGGAGCTGCTGCGTCGGCTGCTGGACGGCTGCAGTGGGGTGTTGCCGAGCAAGCTGCCACAACCCGGCTGCAGTGCCACCGAGTTGGAGCAACGCTTTGGCATTGCCGCTGATGCCGCCGAACGGCTGGGTTTAGCGCTGGAGCTAGGCCGCCGCTCGATGATGCTCAATGGTCTCCGGGAAAAACCTTTCGAAGGCGGCGCCGACGTCTTCCGCTTCCTCGCGCCACGGCTGCAATTCACTCGAGTAGAGGAGTTTTGGGCCCTCTATCTAGATGCCAAGGGCCGACTATTGCATGAGAGTCGCATTAGTCAGGGCACATTGACCAGTTCCTTGGTCCACCCGCGAGAGGTGTTTTCGCCTGCCTTGCTGCATCGAGCTGCTTCTGTGGTGGTTGCTCACAACCATCCTTCCGGTGACCCAGAGCCTTCACGGGAGGACGTTGCCACCACCTCTAGATTGCGCAAGTCCGGTAAATTGCTGGGGATAGAGCTGGTAGACCACATCGTAATTGGCCTTGGGCGCTACTACTCCTTTCTGGAAATGGGCAAAATTTAAAAAATCTCAATTTTTTGTGTCGCCTTTTGAGACCGGCTGACGTTCCTTTTATTGAGGATTGATTCTTCTGAGCATCATGACTCGTGGACGGAGGGCGCAGTGGAGGTTGTGCCTGAAGCCCGGTATCCCAAATAGGCCTTTTCCAAAAGATCGTGGATGTTCCCATCTGGGGCGTCCACGGTCACTTCTTTTGCCCAGCAGGGCTGGCAGTGATTCCGTCAACCTGTGGCCGCTTTCCCGGCCAGCCAAGCGTGTTGGATCAGCCCGGCGGCTGTCGGCCCAGCGGCGGCAATGCGAAGAATCAGCGGACCCAGCCCGGCTGCGTGCATGCCGGCTGCTTTCATCGCAGTAACCTCATCACTGGCAAAGCCGCCTTCGGGGCCGATGACTACGGTGGATTGCTGGCCATCCTGCCAAACCTCGGTCAGGGGTGGGGCACCGGGGTGCAAGTAGTAGCAATTTTTGGCTTCTACCTGCTCCAACCAACTGGGAAAAGAAATTGGCTCAGCCGCCAAGGAGGGCAGTTGAGGGTTGCGCAACTGCTGGCAGCTCTCGCGGGCAATGCGCTGCAGTCGCTCGGTTTGCTTGCTTCCCCAGGCTTGACGCCCCGCCACGCTGTGTTGGAATTCCACCGGCTGAATTTGGGCAACTCCTGCTTCGCAAGCCCGAACCACCAGTTCTTCTGCGCGTTTCCCTTTCGGCCAAGCGGTTGCGAGGTTGACTGTATGTAGTTGAACTGTCGGTGCTTGCGCGCATCCAAGTAGCTCGACCTCGACCCGATCTCGGACTTTCGCCCGCCAAGTCTTGCCCTCCGCCGCGAGCAACAGGAACTCTTCCTCCGGGCCGAAGCGCAGCGCACGTAGATGCTGCATCAATTCCAACGGCGGCTTCCAAGCACCTTGCTCGGCTGGCGGGGTTGAGAGGAGGAAGAAGAAGCGCATCCCGGGAAAGGTTACTGCCTTTTGTTCCCCGCCTAAAACTTGTGCTGGCATTGGGTTTGCCCGCTTGGTTCCGTCTCTCTAGACTTCCTCCACAGGGTTTGCCCGGCAAGGGACGACTCATTTTCCCCCCTGCAAATGGCTCGAATAGAAATCACTAGCGGCAACGATGCTGGCCGGGTTGTAGAACTCGCTGCCGGTACGCATATGGTCGGTCGCCATTCGTCGTCAGCTCTCCAGCTGGCTGTGGATTCCGTATCAGGCCGACATCTGCAACTCACCGTCCAAGCAGACGACACCGTCCACTTCAAGGATCTCGGATCCACCAAC
>CAZMDZ010000006.1:383-20708 GCA_964565175.1 uncultured Planctomycetales bacterium | reverse complement strand
TGCCGCCGGCGGTGACCAGGATCTTGCATGAAGAATCGACGATGCGACCCTTGAGGGCGTCCCACCTTCTCCGGGGGTGCCAAGGTCATGGAAGGGGAATGGTTCGCCGGTTCGGAACTCAAACTTGGCAACATCACCGTCAAGCTGCTCGATCCGGCCGTCATGGGTGGTGGAGCGGCAACCCCGGCAACCGGCGGTGGCGCAGAGGCGGTTGACAGCGAAACAGCTGCAGACGCCGACCTGCATGCCAGGGCCCGTCAAGCTGCCATGAGCAGCAGCCGCAAAGGTGGACCATGGATGTTGATCCTGTTGGTCATTCTGGTCGGCGGTGCAGGTGGAGTCGCTTGGTACCTCACCACCGATTCCGGCGAAACCACCGACGGGACGTCGACGACAGCCGCTGGCAATGGCGTCGAGGTCGTGCAAAGCGACTTGATCCAGGACTTGGGCATGTTCGGTGAAGAGGATGCTGGCGCTTGGGCCATACCAGAGGGTGTCGAAATTAGCGCTGGCACGATGCGCAGCAGTGGTGGCCAAAAGCGCGCGGCGCTGGTGCAGGACTTCGACTTGATGTCCAGCGCCCTGCAGATCCAAGCAAAGGTGTCAGCCGGATCGGCCTTCGCTCTGATTGAGTGGGGCAGTGGAGACGCCGAAGACGGAACGACTTGGTACAGCGGAAATTTGGCGAATGGTGCCAGCACGGTTGCTTTGCCAGAGGAAGCCGAATGGTTCCGCTTGGCGCTACTATTGCAGGATGCGGCCCAAGTTTCTGAGTTGAAAATCGAAGCTGCCGATGCCGTCGCCGATGCAGCGAACCATGAAGATCGCAAGCTGATTCAGTCCGATGGCAACATGGTGTTGCGTTATTCGACGGTCGGTGACTTACTTCGCGCTCGCTCGGCGGCCGGCGCTTGGAGTACCGTTGCCGGTGGCTTGGAATTCCAACCAGGCAGCAAAGGCGAAGCCGTCACCATCGAGATCGGCGAAGCTGCGGTCGAAGAGGGTCCCTACCTCATTCTTAGCCAAGGTGGGCCGGTTGCCGCAGCTAGCGGCGTCATCGTCGATGAATCTCCTGGTTTGCTGATTGGCGGTGGAGCGCGGCGCTTCATGATTCGTTTTGAACAGCCCGCTCGGGTTGCAGCCCGCGATGGCAGTGCCTCGGTTCAGGGAAGTGGCAAGGTCAGCCTGAGCTGGGACCTCTCCGAGGCCCTGAATCGCTCTTCGCGTTTGGCCCGTCAAATGGAAAACGCTGCCGACGCACAGGACACTGCGCAAATCCTCAGTACTTGCGCCGAGTTGCTCCGCGACTGGCCGCTCAACGACGAAAAAGTGGGCCGGGCGATGCGCTTGATTCGCGAAACCATGCAAAGTGGTCGCCAAGACCTCACCCAACTCGAACGCGAAAAAGCTGACGCAGCTTTCCTTCAGTCGATCGCAGACTTGGAGCAACTTGAGCTACGAGCAAGCAAAATGGCGTCGGACTTTGTCGGTACGGAATTGCAAGAGAAGGCGGAAGCCCAAGCCTTAGACCTGAAGTTGACGGCTGAACTTCTTCGCCAATCGGAAGAGGTCAAAGCCGCAACCTTCCGCAAACAATTGTCCACCGCGTTGGCCAAGACTTACCCCTTGATGGCCGATTGGCTGCGCCGGGAGGAAGCACTGTGAGCAAGGGAACTGGATTAGACATTGGCCATTGCAACGTGCGCTTAGCCGAACTGAATGTTCGCAAGGGCGCGGTCAGCATCAACCGTTACCACTCGCTGGAGTTGGAGGCTGGTGAGCAGCCCGTGCCAACCGCGGGTTCGATGTTCGGTGGCCTTAAGCCACGGCCGTCCAATTTGCGCGTTGGCGCAACCGGCGCCGACATCATGCTGCGCTACTTGCCGGTGCCCGAAGTCGAAGACTGGCGTTTAGAACGCTTGATGGACTTCGAGATCCGCGAATTGGAATCTCGCTCCGGTTCGCCGCTGGCAACGTCGTACAACTTGCTGCCGGTTCCCCGGGAGCTGGACGACGACGACACCATGTTGCTTGGCGTGATCCGCGAAGACCTACTCGATGAGTGGGTGAGCGATTTGTCGCCAATGCAGGTAGAGGGCTTCACGCCCAACGCGGTTGCCCTTTACAATGCATATTTGGCCCTTGGTGATCACGAGCAATCGGTCACCTTGCTGGCCAACATCGGCGCCACCTCGCTCGACCTCGCACTGGTTCGTGGGACAGAGCTGTACTTCGCACGTTCGGTCACGACTTCCTTAGAGAAGCGCGATCAAACACTGGCCTCGTCGGTCGGCGTCGACGCCACTAGGGCGCGCCAGCTCATCCATAAGCATTTGGATCTGGCGTTGGCTGAAGGCAAGCGAGTTGCCACCGATTCGGACCGCGTCACTCGGCCGCTGCTGGCTATGTACGACTCGTTGCCGACGCTGCTGTCGGGCATGATTACGTTGTGCAAAGCGCAAGCGCGTTTGCGCGAGCTGACCTTGGATCGAGTGCTGCTGACTGGTGGTGGAGCGCAAGCCAAAGGCTTGATTCACTTGCTCACCAGCCGTTTGCGGGTGCCGGTGTCGCTGTGGAACCCGACCGAAATGGTCGACCCTTCCAAGCTGCCTGAAGACGATCTAAGCCGCCTCGAGGCCGACGGCCCCGCAGCTACCATCGCTTTGGGTTTGGCGTTGAGCGCGGCCGATCCAAACTTGTTCGCTTTGGAGATTTTGTCGCGGACCGCGCGCAAGAAGCGCGACTTCCGTGAACGCGGCGTTTTTGCCACCGCTGCTGCAGTTTTGGCGCTGGGCTACTTGGGCATGGATTACTTCATGACTTCACAAGCCGCTGCCGAAGCCAAAAAAGAATCGCAACGGCTTGGAGCAATCGTCAAGCGGTCGCAATCAAGTCACGTTGATGCGGTTGGCTTATTGGAGCAAATCGAGCAACAAAGTCTGCTGCTAACGGATTTGCAACAGCGGTTTTCGCTGCACCAATCTGCTCAGAAAATGCTCGATTTCATGCACACCGCTCTGCCTGACAACTTGTGGATCGAAAGCTTCACGGTTGAATTGCAAGACGGCAAGGATTGGGGCATGGAGAAGCAGATGATCCCGGTCTTGCGGGTCGTCGGCAGGGGCGAAGACGCCTCGGTCTCGGCGCGCAAAGCAATTACTGAATTCGGCGAGGTCGTCTGGGCGCAGTTGCCCGGCGGCGAAGAAGCCTACCGTCAATCTACCGAGCGAATGGGTCAGCAAATTGAATGGACGGTGCAAACGCACCTGCTCAGCATGTCGGATGCCGCAGAGACCGAGGAGGAAGAATCATGAGTCTTGACACTCTGTGGCAACTCCATCGCCGTTTCATTGTGGGCAGCGCCATCGGTTTGATTGTTTTCCTCATCGGAATGGCAATGATCGGCAGCACCGTCGGCAAAGACTTGAAGCGCTATGAAGGTTTGGTCAGCAAGCACAAGCGTTCGCTGAACACGCCGGCTTACAGCACTTCCCAGGTCAATGAATTGCGCGGCCGTTTAAACCAAATGCGCGCCCAAACTGAGGGCCTTGCAAGTGCTGCCCTGCCGCCGCTGCGCAGTGAGTTTGTGCCAGCACCAGGGCAATCTGCAACCCAGCATTACATCGAGCTCACCGGTCAAATGCGTGGTGAGTTGATTGGTTGGGCCTTGCGTCAAAACGTCGACGTTGACGACAGTTTGGGATTGCCAGCGCAATCACCCACCCAACCGCAAATGATCGCTCGCATCTTACGCGGCTTGGATGTAGTTGAGCGCGTGGTGCGCTTGGCAGTGCAGGCCGGTGCCGATGGCATCACCGACATTCAAATCGCCTCGCGCATTCCAAAGAAGCGCCGCAATCAAGGCGGAACTCGTTTGGACATGACGCCAGTCACTATGGAAGTCGTGTTCGCCGATCAGAGCCCGAAGAATTTCATGAAGGCGGTGATGGATTCCGCCGATGGACTCGGTCCACTTGGGCTGGTTCGAATGGAACTGATGCCAACCAATCAACGCAAAAAGCAGCGTCGAGTGATTTTGGAATTTGCGGCCGGAGCACTGCCCACCGCCGAAGCTGAGGAGGAAGTGCTGTGAAACGCGAACAAGGTTTATTGATCGGCACGGTGCTCATCCTGGGTCTGATGACCTGGGGTTTGCTGTCCAGCGATGGTTTGGTGCGCAAGCTCAAAGGTGCGCGCGCCATGAACTTGGAGTTGGCTGAATTGAGCGAAGGAGACTTGGTCGTCTCGCTCAACGCCGAAGGCGACGGTCACGATGCTTTGATCAAGCCGCAGACCGACCTGCCGCTGGATCCCCTCAACGTGCCGAAGCCGCCACTGGCCAGTTTGCCGGTGTTGCTGCCGCCACCGATTCCTGATTCCGGCGCCGACTTCTGGAGTGAACACCTTTATCGCTACCCTGAAGTCCCACAGGGCGATTTGGATGACCTGATCGAACCCACCGAGCCCGCGTTGGAGGAAAGCGGCGCAGGAATCGCAGAAGCTTCGGCCGACGAGGATGATTTTGAGCTCGACGCCAGCGACGCTTACGCTCAGATGTACGACTCGGTGAAGCTGGACGCGGTTCGCACCTTCTATGGTTGGATTCGCGACGAGGATCGCTACGACAAAAAGCAAGGCGATCCAATCGTTTTCCAACAAGTTCGCCCCGAGACCGGCAAGGAAATTTTCGCTCAACGCCCGTTTGAAAATGGCGAGTATGAAAGCTTCGCCTTCGCGAATACCCTGCGCAATGAGATCGAACTTGGCGTGCGGGAAATGCGTCAGGCCAGTGCTGGAGATACCGAAGAGCTACGTGGTTACATCAAGTGGCTGCTGGCGAACGGCATTCAAGAACCCGTCGCCTTTGGCTACGCCGAAGAGTTGGCTCGCCTCTTGATCAACCTTGCCAAAGACGATCCCAACACCTGGATGACCTTAGGATTGGTTTGGGAACGAACCTTCCGCTTTGACGAGGCATTCACTCTGTATGGCAAGCTTGCAGGTGAATCTTTGCCGATGAGTGCGCCGCAATTAGATCTGCCGATCGAGGAAGGGCGGTTTTCACGCAACGCTGGCATTCGCGTTGGCATGGCTCGAATTCTTCGCCGCCTTGGGGTGGATGGAGAGGCAGAGCAGCTGCTGCGCCGGGCGGATCAATTGCAACCTGGTGACGCAACCACCTTGCACGCACTGGGGCAAGTTTTGCTCGACAACGGCCGCGTTGCCGAGGCGTTGACTTACCTGGAGCGTGTCGCCAGCTTGCCGCTGCAGCGCAATTCAGATCTGTCTTTGGCCAACGCCTACGCATTGGGCACGGCTTACCTCGGGACTGGCAATTGGCCCAAGAGTCAAGCTGCATTTGATGACATGCTGCGCGCCGCTGGCGGCAAGGACCAAGCAGTGGAAGCGCGTCTTGGTTTGGTGGCCAGTTACTACCTGAGTGGAGACTTCACTCGCGCTTTGCAGGAAGCTGTGGAAACTGTCGACGTTTATGGCGCTCAGCCCAACCTGCTTTACATGCGTGCTTTGGCTACCGCCGCCGATGGTGGTTCTGCCGCCGAGGTGGTGCGTGACTTGCGCGCCGCCGCCGCCGCCGCACCGCTCGATGCTGGCCCTGCGCTTGCCGCGCTGGCGTTTTGGTACGACGTCATGGGCATGGAAACCGAAGCATCTGAATCTTTGGACCGCGCCCTCGAGTTGCAACCCGATTTGGTTTATGGCCGCTACCTACGAGCTCGTTGGGCGGCCCGCGATGGCCAAGTCGACGCTGCCAGTGAAGAACTCCGAGGCTTAGTCGCCAATAACCCTCGTTGTGCTGGTGCGCTGGTGGAACTGGGTTGGTTGCTCCACCAAATCCCCGCCGCCGAAGCTGCCGAGGTTGCCTTCCGTCGCGCCGCGATTTCGCTTCCTGAGTGGGCATCCAATCAAGGCAACGCGCCGCAGTGGGCCGATTTGGCGCTGCGCCGCGGTTTGAACCAAATGGATTTGGCCAACTGGCAATTTGCCGACGAAATGTTGCGCGAAGCCGTGTCGCTGGACGCCGCGCATTACTCCGCCCAGAACGCGTTGGCTGCCGTGGCTTACGCCAGCGGCGACTTGATCCAAGCAATTGCTGACTTCAGCTTCTTGCAGGACAACCTGCGCCAGGATCAAGCCAGCCCGCAATTTTTGCACGCGCAAATGTGGCAAGACCGCATTCAGCGTCATTCCAAGTTGCGCCTTTGGACGGACCCCTTCGATGGCAGTCGTTTGCGCCCGGGGTGGGAAGTTCAGGCAAGAGCCCGCAACGGTGTAGGACCGGAACTGCGGGATGGTCGCTTGACCATTCGCGGCAACCATGATCAACAAGGTCTCACTCGGGCCACCCGGTCGGTTGTCGCGCTGCACTTCCAAAGCTTCGCCGGTGAGTTAATTGTCGGCGACGATCACTTGGGTGAAGCAGGCCTATTCCTGGCGATCGAAACGCGCCAAGGACGCGCCACCTGGACCTTCAAGGTCTTCCGCGATCGCGACGGCTACCTCGTCCACCAATGGAAACAAGGGGCAAAGGAAGAGCGCAAGAAAGGCCGCAAGCTGCCAGCCAACGTGCCGATCCCCATCTCCTTCGAACTGGACCGTGAACCGGTCACGCCGGAATTAACCGTCCGTGTTGATGGCGAAGTCGTCTACCAAGGAACTGCCGCGGTGTTGAAGTCGTCGTCGGGTTCATTGGTCTATGGCCTTTACGCCGAAACTTCCAACGCGCTGCCGGTCAACACCGCGATGGATAACGTCAACGTCGTCTTCTCTCAGCCTTAATCATGAATTCTGGTCAAACCTCGAAGCTCTTGCGCGCCTCCGGGAGTCGGCAGTCCGGTTTCACGCTGTTGGAGCTGATGGTGGTGATGGTCATCGTCGGCATCCTGGTCGGATTTTTGGTGATGGGCGGGGCCACCGCGTTCAATCAAGCCGAAGAAAAGGAGACGGGCGTTCGACTCGACACCTTGTCTTCGATCATCTTGAGCTACCGCAGTGTCGAAGGCGAATTCCCCGACGACCGCCTGCCGCGCAACGCCAGCTCCAATTCGATGAACGCCTGCTCCGAAGCTTTGGTTTTGGCGTTTTTTGATCCCGGATATACCGGCAACCAGCCCAAGCAAGAATGGCTGGTCAATACCGACGCTGATTCCAGCTCGCGCCAGTTGACCACCTTCGGCAACAAGCAGTTGTTCGAGCTGGCCGACGGCTGGGGCAACCCAATCATGTACTTCGAAAGTCTGCACTACAACCGTTCGGTGACCTGCATGGCTGGGATGGATGAGATTTACCTCGAGCAAACCGTGACTGCCGCCCGCGATGAGCAAACCGGCAGCTTCCTCGCGCCGTCGGGATTCCAGTTGATTTCAGCTGGCTTAGACGGCGAGTTTGACACCGAAGACGACATCATTCGTAGCAATTGATTGCAGAAGGAACCATTCACCGTTTTCACCCTAAACCCTTGCCGATGAAGAGCAGCCGCCGCGGATTCACCCTCGCCGAACTGATGTTGGTGTTGGTGATCGTGGGTGTGATTATGGGCATGGGAATGTCTGGTGCAGACCGAATGGATCCGGGCGGGCGCGGCCTTCAGCGCATGGTGCAGTCGTTCATCCAGAGCAGTCGCGATCGGGCGCGTTCGACCGGTCAAAACGTTGTGCTTCGCTTTGAACAAGAGGGCGAACTCGACCCCGGACAATTTGCACGCTTGGTTTATCGGCGCAAGATCGAAGCCAATTTCGAAACTGCTTTTGAAGAACGCGAACATGTGCAGCTCGCCGGTCCAGCGGGTTTAGGCAAGGTCGGCCGCTTTGGCGCAGGCTTAGATTTGACCCAGGGCGGCTTAGCGACGCTGATGGGGAAGGGCGGCACCTTTCATTCGCCGCACGGCTTGATGATGGAGTTTGACTTCAAACTCGAAGAGCTGGCCAGTTGCAAGATTGCCGAATGGGCCAAGCTGCTGGAGTTGAACTTGCGCAGTAACGGTTCGCTGCAGTGGGTGGTTTCTTGGGGGGATGGCGTCACTTATCAAGAACAAACCTTGTCCAGCTCAGCGGGCGCGGTTTCGCCTGGGCGTTGGCATCATCTGCGCGCCGTCGCCGCCGCAGGCCAAATGGCCTTAATCTTAGACGGCAAATTGATCGCCAGTGTCGAGGTTGCCGGTCTGCAACCCCCGGCCGACGGCGCCTTGTCGATCGGCGACCCGGATGGCCGGTTTCTCGGCTGGTTCGACGAAATCCAAGTTTGGGGTTTAGCTCGTGAGCAAGGCCCTGAACTCAGCGATGACCAGCTTGCTTTTATGGGCGCCACGGAAGTGGTCTTCGATCGTCACGGGCGTTTGAACCCGCAAGTGCATTCCGAAGCTGTTCCCGTGCGCATCTCGGTGCTGGGAGAGGAAATCGGAGCCTTCCAGATCGGTGTGTTCACCGAGGAGCCGCTGTTATGAGTCGTCTTTTCGTTTTGCAACCAAAGCAAACTCGTCGCCTGCGGGAACAGGGTTCGGCGATCTTGGTCGTACTGCTTGCGTTGGCCTTGTTGTTCTCGCTTGGCGTGCCGTTTTTGTTCACCGGCCGGGAGCGTTCGGTCGCTGCACGCGAAAGCTTTGACCGCGCCCGCGCACGGATTGCGGTGGCATCGGCGAGTTCTTATTCGGACCACATTCAAGCTGGCAGTCACCCTTCTATCGATCCAACTCCCTATTGGGACGAAGCCAACGAATGGGACCTCAGCACCATTGGCCCGCTGCCTCAATCGCTGGAAGGCGGCTGGAGCGACAGCCGTGAGTCGTGGGGCATGGAAATTCAAGCGGGGCAAGCGCGGATTTCACTGGCCACCGCGCCGCCGATGCTGCTGCAGAACCTGCTGCACCCGTGCTTCGTCACCGACGATGCAACCTTTGAAGACAGCGAACTGCAAGTCACCAGCACCAACGGCTTCCCGGACGAAGGGTTTTTGCTGATCGGTGCGACTTGGGTTGAGTACGGCAGCAAAACTGCGACTTCGTTTAACGAACTGCGTCCCGCAGATCCGATGCCGGACGACCAAGAAGCCGTGCGCATTCGTGAAGGATGGGCTGCTTTGGATCAGCGCGTCGTCAACTTGGCGCTGGCACGCTTGCAAAGCGGTGAGCATCAGCCGCCCGAGTTTTTCCGCGACCTGATGAGCTTTAACTTCGGTGATCCAACGCTGGCATTGTTGCCAGAAGATGACCGTCGTCGAATTGAAGAACTGACTTGGTTGTCTACTGGTGCGTTTGGTGCGGAACATTGGTTGCCAGCCACTTACATCGCACGCGCACCGAACGAGGAAAACCCAGAGTATGTCATGCTGGGGGATGTCAACGTGCTTTCGCCGGGTGCGATCGTTCGGATTAATATCGGTGGCGTTTATAGCTTCGATAGTTTGGTTTACACGACTACTCGCAACGGCTGTTGGCTGCCGGTTGGTTTGCCGCCGGAAACGATGCCGTGGGTTTCGTCGATTGCGCCGTTGCGCCGCGAGCCCGTCGACATCAATGCTTGCGATCCAGAGATTCTGGAAGCATTAGTCTTGGGATTGCGCTTTCGTGGCGCCCCGCCAGTGGTCAGCGACCAGCCGCCAAGTGGCATGTCGCGCCGCCATTACATCACCCGCAGTAAGGCTCGAGATTTCGCCAGCGACGTGATCCATGCGCGGCCGTTGCAAGGTCCGGAAGATCTGTGGCGTCGAGTGCTGGCGCCAGCTATCGATCGCGGCCGACTCAGTCACGTCGACGCTTGGGTGATCATGCTCAACGGTTTGGAGCCGAACAATGGCTACTTGGCTGCGAGCACGACTGGTTTTGCTTACCGCAGCGGCGATCGCTACTTGCAACGCGTCAACGCTGCCTTGCGTTCGCGGTTGGGCAATACCATGGCCCGAGGCGCTCGTTTTTTGGATCACAAAGTTGCGCCCACTGGGTTGTTGATGCAAGTCTGGGAAACCCAGCGTGATTTCGAAGAGGCTGGGCGTTACAACCGTGGGTTGCACCGGGTTGCTTCGCTGCCGAACAACCGTGGAAATTTGGGCGGTCACACCGATTGGACCGACCCGATTGGCTTGACCCACCGGATTGGTGCTTGGCCTTCGACTGGATTGCTGCCCGAGTCGGTGGACAAAGAAGAGTCGGCGTTGATTCCCAAACCAGCAGTCGAGACCTTCGAATACCAACCCGGACGGGTTGAGCACTTCGACTTGGAACCGTCGCCGTTGGGTTGGAACCTGGCCGAGCAAGGTCCGCTGATTTCGACCATCGAAGACTTCAACTTGTCGATCTCGGATTCCGGCGGCAGCGATCGCGAACCCTTGGTCATGCAGGGCTGGTTTGAAATGCCGCGCGATGCGGTGAGTTCGGCCGGGTTGATGGAGATCTCTGGCGATTACGTCGATCGTCAACGAGTGACTTCGTCGATTGAGCAAGGCAAGTTGGTGGTGCGGGCTTACGACAACGCTGGCGATGATCCCAATGACGAAGATGGCTTGGAGCAAGCGCTGACCACCGAGTTGGATCTGGCCGAGTACCCGATCACCAATCGTTGGTTCCACCTCAACATGCTGCTGCGCGCGGTTTCGCCGGGCGGAGTGCAGGTGGCGATTGATGGAGTCCCGCGCGGCAATACCTTGGGCAGAACCAAGCTGACCCAGGCCGTTTCTGGTTATGCACCGGGCGACACCGACCTTGCCATTTCGGTGGAATCCACCGAAGGCTTCCCGTCACGCGGGGCCCTGCGCATCGGCAACGAGGTGATTGAATACAGCGCCAAGACCGAAACTTCGTTCACCGTTCAGCGCATGGAAGGCACCGATTCTTACATCGGTGGTCGAGCTGCGCGCGAGCCTAGTGATGACCATGTCAACATTCTCGATACCGATCACCCGATCGGAGCAGGCGTCGAGATTTACGGCTATTCCGCTCCACTCACTACCGACATTCCGCCGGGCGGCTCGACCGTTTCGGGCGCGGTTGGACCCTGGTCGGTGGCGGTCGGTTTTGAGGGCCCGGACACGATCAACATCTTGGCGTTGAACGGCGAATCCTTCTCCATTGGTACAGGGATTTCCGGCGGCTACCTAGGCCCAGTAGAACTCACCACTCTGGTGCCAGACGATCCCTACTACGCCGAAGCCTTTCAGGAAACAGGCGGATTGGCGCTCATCGTGCAACGCCGCTTGGCTAACCCAGATGCCGATGGCTATACCATCGGTGGTTTCGAAGTTGTTCGCTATTCCGGTCGAACCGGCACCGCGATTAACCTGGCCGAACGCGCCGTGCAAACTCCTCGAATGGCGGATTGGCCGAATGCTGGCCAAAGCAGAGGAGGTCACTCCTTCGTCTTCGAGTGGGAAGAATGGATCAATACGGATGACCTCGGGACTTGGGCGGAATCCCCCGAAATGCGCGTATTCATCCTGCCGATTTCCATCGGCGGCGCCGACGTCAGCGATCTGCGTTATCTGTTGCCGGATGACGACGTCTCCGAGTTCGTTCAAATCACCCACCCCGAAGATGCTGGTTTAACCGAGTGGGTGCGCTACGACTCGATCTATCGCAATTACTTCGTCCGCGATGATTGGAACGCGCTGTTGAATGCCGTGGTTCAACCGTTGCTGAATGATGGCTACACCGTCGACTACGACTTGCCAGCTGAACCGCCCGGCGGCGGTGGCGGGGGTGGCAACGGCGCTGGCGGAGGTGCCGGTGGAACCGGTGGTGGCGGACGTCCTGGCGGCAGTCCAGGTGGCGGCATGTTGAATTTCTATCCGCAAGATGGAAATGAAATCAGTCACATGTTCGTGCGCCGGATTGGCGAAGATTTAGAGGACCGCGACGCGTTGATCAGCGACATTTCGCAGCGCTTCCAATTCCGTGGCGTCATGGGAACTTTCGATCACGCCCATGAAGGCGGCGAAGAATTGGTTCCCGTCATCCAAACTTGGCGGTCAGTTGGTGAATCGCCGAACGCCGGATACGTCGGCCGTTTGGATCGAGTGGCGATCATGGACCCAACGAGCTCCAACCCACCCATGTGGTACACGGTGCAGTGGGGCACGGCGGCCTTCCCGTTCCAGGACGGGCGCTTGCGTTACGACCGCACTTACCTTGCGTTCGACACCTCAACCCAAATCCCGTTTGCGATGAGCAGCTTGGATGACGTCGACAATCCAAGCACCGACGTGCGCGACTACCTGCGTCTGTGCAAGTTCCCATCGGGCGAGCGTCCACGCAATTTGCATAGTGTGTTCGTCGGATCGACCAGCAATGGTCAAGGCGGGGTTTTTGGCGGCATGATCGACGAGCTGGTCATGGCCGAGCCGCCTGGAATGGGGCGGTCTGGTGGTCCAATCACGCGTGCTTGCTTGGCGTTGCGGGAAGACCTCAGCCTAGAGGAGCAAGACGAGATCCGCGTCCATCCAAGCATGGTGGTGCGTGACGGTCAAAGCATCTACGCTTCTGACCCCGGCCAATGGTTGCAAATGTTGCCCGAAGCGGGCTTGATTGAAATCGATGGCGAGCGCATTGCCTATAACGGAGTGGACGCTTCGGAAGGGGTCTTGGAAATTGCGCCCAACGGTCGCGGCTTGCACGGCACCGAGCCGGCTGGTCACGCATCGGGGGCCAAAGCTTGGGCAGTGGATAGTCGGCCATACACCTTCCTTACCAGTGATGTCAGTCCAACCGAAGCTACCCTGCAAGTTGAGTTCTCGGCTGGTTTTGCTGGCAACAATTTGCTGCTGATTGACGACGAGCTGCTCCACACGCCCACTCGCCCGCACAACAATGCGTTGGAAATGCCGCGCTTTGATCCGCCCGAGGACGATCCCAACGAACTTGGCGACGGCATGCTGCGCGGCCGCTTCGGAACCACTCCGGCATCCCATGGATCCGGCACCTTGATCTACAGCTTCCCCAATCGATGGATGGACTTGTACGCCCCGCGCGGCGACCACCATTCCTTGGGTTGGTTCCAATTAGGCCTCAACGAGCCGGGCGCCTATTGGGACGGAGTGCTGATGGAAACCGAGGAACCCGATACCTCACACCGAGTGCGCGTGCTGGCGCGTTCCGGCCCGGCAAAGTGGACCGACGACCCTGAATCCACCCCAGGACTGGTGCTCGTCGAGCGCCCGGCACAACCGTCTGGCGACGCCATGCCGCTGAACTTGCAGCACGATCAGCTCGACCTGCGGGTCAGCTTTGACTGGGGTGTCGGCGCCTTCGACCCCGTCACCTTTGCCGCCACCGCATGGACTGTGGCCCCGCGCCTGCGCCACTTGCGCTTGCAGTACTACGCCGAAACCAAAACCATTCGCCAGGAGGACATCTTCGAATGAGCCGACGTCGCGGAATGACGTTGATCGAGGTCATGCTGGCGCTGTCCTTGTTTGCGATGCTGTCGGTTTTTGTCCTCAGCGTGGTCAACTCGGTGCTGGGGTTATGGCAAAGCGGAGAGCGGCGCGGCAATGGAGACCTCGCCTTCTCTTCGGTAGCCGCCACCCTGCGCGTCGACCTTGCTGCTTTGCACACCGGCCCCAGTGGCTGGCTAATTCTCGATGAATACCAAGCCTGGCCGGAAGAAGATTCCAACCCCGCTTGGATGTTGCCGCGGTTGCGGTTCCTCGCTCGTGGCGCCTCGTTGCCGGTCGACGACCCCAGTGGACGCGCTTCGGTGGAAGTGGCTTGGGTTGCTGTTCCGGTGGATCCCGAAAACAACCGCCTGACCCGGCTGATCCGCCTGACCCAACTTGCTGGAGAAACCAGCTTGTCTAGCGATCGCCATCTAACTGCCCTGCTGCAAGCTGGCAACGGCGTACCGATGATGGAAGGCGTCGCCTTTTTGGATTGGCAGATGTTCGATTTGGATGGCCAGCCCTTCGCTTATGACCGCGTCGACGCTGGTTCGCCCTTCGACTTCCCCGCTGAAGTGTTGATGGACCTCGAGCGCGTTTCGCCCGAGTCGCAGCAGCGACCGTTGGTGTTGGATGAGGACGTCGGTCCCGGCACGCAGTCGATTATCGTTCGCGGCACGCCGCCGCTGCGCGTTCCCACTCACTTGATGATGGGGGTGGAGTGGGTTGAAATCCAAGGTCGATTCCCCAACCTGCGCGCCGTGACTCACGGCGCCCGTGACACAGCGCCACGCACTCACCATCGCGGTGATTCAGTGTTGGCGCCGGTGGCGTACCAAAGTCGATTCCACTTGGCCTCGCAAGGCCGGAGGATGATGCCATGAGCCACACTCCACGATCTGGATTCACCCTGCTAGAGGTGCTGTTGGCGATGGGCTTGTTCCTGTTTGGAATTGCAGCCATCCTCGGCATGTTCCAATTTGGCGGCGGCATGGAGGCGTCGGCGCGCACTCACGCGGAGTTGGCGCCAGCAATTGAGCCCTTGATCCGCCACGTCCAAGACAATGCCTGGCTGCTAGATGCTGCCGGCCAGGAATCTGAGTTGAAGATTTTCTTAGACGAGCCGGTGCCTGGGGTTCCCGGTTTCCGCTACGCCCTGGTGGTGCAACCGCCCGGCGCCAATCCATATCTGCGCCAAGCGCAGTTGAACTTCTACCGCAAGAACGCAGAGCGCACCGAAGCCTCGGTCAAATTCTTGCTCACCCAAAAGGTTCCGGTCGCACGCCGTTTGCGTGAAACCGGTCAGCGTTAAAGCCATGATTTCCGTCTTACTCGCAACGGCAGCTCTCCTTCTTCCGGCGGTACCGGCCCAGGATCCAAACTACGAAGTCGTCCGCATTCTTGACGGCCGCCTCTTGGTCGGCGAGATCGTCGACCACGATTTAGATGGCTTGGCGGTCTTGTCCGCACGCAACGGCGGGCTCTACCAACTCGCATGGTCCGATTTGTTTCCGGGTGAAGCCGAACGCCTGAAGACCGGCTTCGGCTACAAGACTGAAATCGAAACGCCGATGGTTTCCGCCGACCGCTTGCTGCTAACCAACGGTCAGCAAATCACCGGTCGCATCCTTCGTCGAGATAACAGTGAAATCGAAATCCGCTCGCGTTCGATGACCACCGTGGTGCCGATTAGTCGTCTTTCCGCGCCGCCCGAGAAGGTTGTGGTCGAGGCAACCGAAGTTCTGACCACTGAGCAGTACTACAACGAACGCCTGCCGCAAATCGCACTGACCGAAGCGATGGCTAATTACGACTTCGCTCGTGAACTGGAAGCCATCGGTGCTTATGAATTGGCTTTGAGTCACTTAATGGTTGCGTCGCAGCTCGGTGCCGACGACGACGCCTTGCTTAGCCGAGTGGACGGCGCCATTCCGCGATTGGAGATGGCGATTGAGCACAAGGTCGAGACCGACAAGATCAAAGAGATTCGCACCATGATTTACCGCGAGCGCTTTGCGCTAGCCGAGGAAAAGCTCGAAGAGTTTCGCGAGGCGCATTCCGACTCGCCGCTGTACGAAGACTTCCTCAAAGTTGCCAACAAGTTTGAAGCCCAGCGCGAAGACGCGATGATTCGCTACTTGCGTCGCAATTGGTACAAGCGGGCAGCAGCGTTACTGAAGAAGAAGTCACTCGATCGCAAGGCGACGATGGAGTCGCTGCAAAGTTACGCGACATCCGAAGTCCCCGACGCAGTGCGGGCGGCGATGGTGCTGGAACTTGAGTCGATGAAAAAGGACATGGACATGTCTGAAATCGACGCTCTTTGGCAGCGTCGCATGGAAACTAAGCCGAAGCGTCACCAAGCGGGTTATGGCAATGGCACGTGGATCTTGGGAGAAGAGCGGGCGCGCGCTGGTTTGAAGGAAGAGGAAGAAGAGCAAGCCGATGGCCGCACCCAAGCCGAAAAGGATTTGCAGGATCGCTACAAGCGCTACTTGGAAAACCTGGAAAGCAGCCGCCGCGCTGCTGGCGTAAGCGAAGAGGCATCGCCGGATGATTGGTGGAAAAAGACCACCGCTTCAGCTCGCTATCAATGGATGCTGGCTTACTACGCTGAGTTCTCGGGTGACTTTGATTTGGTCAAGGTCTACTTTGCCAACTGTCCAAGCTGCAACGGCGATGGCTATGAAGAGCTGGTGGAGTTGGGCGCGTCGTCAACCAGTGGCG
Organism: uncultured Planctomycetales bacterium; assembly: GCA_964565175.1. Taxonomy (GTDB): domain Bacteria; phylum Planctomycetota; class UBA1135; order UBA1135; family UBA1135; genus JACNIZ01. Next base: position 4,601 of record CAZMDZ010000006.1, on the reverse strand, counting down.
GCAAGAAGCGCAAGAAGTGCACCACTTGTCAGGGCGTAGCGATCAAGCGTTCGCTGTTCTTCCGTTGATCCTTGAAGACGGCATTCGCCATCCTCCTGCTCGGTTTGTTGGCATCTTGCCAGCAAACCCCTAAGTGGGAAACGTCGGCCAAGGGCCTTGCCGGTCACAAGCCGGCCACCGGGACCCTCGCCGACGTCCGCTTGGGCGACGACTTGTTGACGGCATCTGCCTTTGCCGCCCAAGCCGCCTTCCTTTATCCCAGCGAAAGCCGGGCGCTGGTTCACGCCTTGTTCCGCGCCGAATTTGCTCGCCTAGAAGGGCAGCGCTTGCATTTGCATGTCAACGCAGCAGAGTTGGAGGCATCGATGCAGGATTCCGTCGCTGGCTTGGAAGCCAGTTTGCCTGGCGGTCAAACTTTGGAGGCTTGGGCCCAGCAACGGTTTGATCGCAATTGGATCGTGGTCGAAGCCACCTTGCGCCGCCACATGGAGCAAAACCAGTTGTTTCAACTCTGCGCCCGTGCCCATTCGTGGACCCAAGGGAGAGTGGAACTGCAAATGCTGACGGCGCGCGATCCCCAGCAAGCTGAGGCCTGGGCGCGTCAGTTGCGCACCGGCGCGTCTGCTGCCAAGCTCGCCGTGCAATCCCTCGATCCCGGTCCCAATGGCGACGCCAGCCTGCCGCCGCTGCCGATCTCCCTGCCGAACCCACTGGGGGACTGGTTGTCCAGCGGGGTGCCTGGCAAAACCACCGATGGTGACGGCATCGACCGCGTTTTTGGACCGTTCCAGTTCGATGGCGATCAGGTCTGGCGGGTGGTTTTTCTGCAGCGCCGGATTCCAGCCGAAAGCGAAGTTCCCCCGGTTCAAGTCCTGCTCGACGATTTGCGCCGTCAACCGGTGTCGCCGCTCGAGGAGCGCGCCTGGTTTGAAGCCATGGCTGCTCGCTATAATGCCGTCGAGAATCTTCCAGCCATTCAAGCACCCGCAGCCGCTTTTGTCCGAAACTCCACCTCCTGACTCCGCCGCCCCTCCGGCCATCGCCGAAGAGAAAATCAGACTGCTTTTCGCGCTGCTGTTTTCGTCGCCTGAAGCGGTGACGCTGGACCGCATTCGCGAGGTGCTCTACCCGGAGCAAGGGGAGAATTTCAGTCCGCAACAGCACCTGACTGCGCTGCAAAACTGGATGGCCGAGCGCAATCTGCCGCTGGCTTTGCACAAGGTGGGGCGGGCGTGGCGTTTGCTGACCTCGGAAGAGGTTGCCGAAGACTTGGTTTCGGTGCGCCAGCAGGTGCACAAGGACCGCATGGGGCCAGCCGCTTTGGAAGTGCTTTCGCTAGTGGCTTACCGCCAACCGGTGCTGAAGGCGGATATCGATGCGGTGCGCGGCGTGAAGTCCGGTCCGCACCTGCGCCATTTGCTGGATATGCGCTTAATTCGGATTCTGGGTCGCTCCGAGTTGCCTGGTCGTCCGTTTTTGTACGGCACCACGCGCGAATTCTTGGACCGCTTTGGTCTTGCTGAGCTGAAAGATTTGCCTGAGGCGGGTCGTTTGGCCAGCCCGGCCGAGGCTCCGCCGGTGAAAGAGGCTGCAAGCGCTGCGGACTCAGCTCCAACTCCGGGCGATGAGGCCGGAGAATCGGACTCTTCCGCTGAGCAGGCCGTCGAGCCGAAAGCTGCTCCAGAGGAGCAGCCGCAAACCTAGGCCAGAACCTTTTTGATGACCCCCGGATCGGCGGTAGTCGGAATGCCGCCGCGAAAGTAGACTTTCCCCTTCCCATTCGCAGATCCTGCGTCCGTGATGAGCACGTCTAAGAGCAAATCGAACCCCTCCGGCCACTCCATCGATGATGAGTTGCGGCCGCCGGAAATGTCTACCCGTAAGCGAATTCTGCTGATCGGGGTAGCTGTTTTCTGTCTATTGATCTTCAGTGTTACGGGTCCCATGTTTATGGCGATCTCCGGCATGTTTGGCGGCGGTGTGCCGCTGAATGCCACGGCTGAACTGCCGTCCGGCCCTGTCGAGATCAACCAAGAGGATTACTATGCTGCCTCCCGCCTAATGGGGCAGGAGAGCATGATGATCGGGCAGATTCACGACTACCGTGACGACAAGCAGGTCCTTGCTTACGCCTTGCTGCGCAAGTTGGCAGATGACCTCGATTTGGTGATCCACCCAAGCTTCCTGCGCGCCCAGATTCAGATGATGATGGATCGGCGGGGCTTGCAGAGTTACAAGAGTTTGCTGGACTTCTATCAAATCCCAAGCGCCATTCAATTTGAAGCACAGCTTGCCGAATTGTGGCGCGTGCCGCAGCTGGAAATGATGCTGGCCCAAAGTCGCGTCCCAACCAAAGAAGACGTGCTCGGTTCGTTCAAGGACCGCTACCAAGAATTCCAAGCCGAATACCTGGTCTGGACGGCCGAAGACTTCGCTGCCGCCTCGATGGCCTTGGATCCAACCGACGAAGAGCTGACTGAGTTCTACGACACTGGCCTCGGCTTCACTCAACGTCAAGATTTGCAGCTCGAGGAAACCGTCACCTTCGACGCCTTGCTGCTTTCTCAAGAAGCACTGAGCACCGATGCGGTCAAAGCATGGGCGCCACAAGAAGAGCCGTCCGAAGAGGAATTGACTTCCTTTTACGACTTCAACAAGCGCTTCCTTTACATGCGGCCGAACCCCGCCGAGCAGGAAGACCCGGCCGCCGAGCCATTCTTGAGCCGCGAAGAACTGGGGGACGATCTCAAGCGTGACTTCATGTTGCAGCGTGCAGTCCTGACTTTGGTTGCTGACGCCGCCGACGCCGAAGACATGCAAGTTTTCGCCGATAGCAAAGGCATTGAATGGGTACAGCAGACCGAAGCCGTCACCCGCACAGGCCTGGTGGACTTGCCACGGCTAGGCACCGATCAGCTCAGCCAGCTGTTCCGCTTTGAACTCAACCAGTGGTTGGGCCGTGCCATCCTCAACGATGGCGTAGCTTTCCTTGCTCGTCCGCTGACACGCACCGAGGCAACTTTGCCGCCGTTGGAAGAGGTCAAGGACTCGGTCGCCGATTACTGGCGCGAAGCTCAGCAGCCCGTCCTGGCGCGCAAAGCTGCCGACGACTTCCTCGCCTCCTTCCCCGCTCCTGAAGTCGAAGGCGACGCCATCCTGGTCGATGCCGAAGCTTTTGCTGCCGCCGTTGGCAAAGAGGGCATGGAAGTGCAAGCGATGGATTGGATCTCCAAGGCTCGCCGAGCCGCCGTGGATCCGGTGTGGCCTTCCACCGACAAGATCAGCCCTTGGCTGCGCGGCCAAATTGGTCGTTTGCTGGAAGACTACGAAGATGGTCAGTTGATCGGCCCGCTGGAATACAACCTGCCGAACGACAAATACGTCGTCATGGCTCGTTTAATTGGCACCCGTGATCCTGACGTCAACCAGATCTGGCCAGGCGAGTTGGAGTCGATTCGCGCTTCGGCGATGTACTTCGCTGGCAGTGAATTCCGCGCCGACCAACTGTCCTTCGAAGGCTTGAGTCGCTTGTACAACCTGACCCAGGTTGACAACAATCAACGCGCTGACGAAGAAGAGTAGTCTGAACTACCAGAGCGGCCCGATGTGGATTTCCATGTCGGGCTGCACTTGGATCAGCAGGGTATGGACCATCTTTTCGGTCAGCTCCTCTTTACGAGCGACGCGTTCGATGAGCCCTTTGTGGTCGACTGAATAAAAGGCGGCTGCTCGAAGCGCCCTGCGCGTTTCTTCGACGTCGCCATCGCGAATATCGGCCATCGCCTTGAACAGCTGGGCAAAGCGCAATTCGGCATGAGCACCAGGCTGGTTCGCTTTCATTCGCTCCAAGCCACTCATGCGATGCACATCCTGGCGGCTGCGAATATAAATACTGCGGTTGGCGCGGATTGCTGGATGTTTGGGCGAGTACGCTTCGGCAATCGCCAGTAGCTGGAGCGCGCTTTCCACCCGCGCGCGGGTCATCTCCAATTTGAAAAAGGAGTTCAGCGCCCACAGATCGGTGGGATCGTAAAGCAAAGCTTGGCGTAGCGCATGCTCCACTCGCACCGGGGTCTGGTCGTTGCGGCTGTAATCGACGGCAAGCAAACCCCAGGCACGGCTGTCCCAAGGGCGCCAATCCACTGCGGCTTCGAGCACTTCCGGCGGTTGTTGCTCGGTGAGCGGGATGCGATCGGCAACTGCCAGTTCGCCAAAAAG
>CAZMDZ010000006.1:0-373 GCA_964565175.1 uncultured Planctomycetales bacterium | reverse complement strand
TCGGGGGGTTGGTGTCGGGGTGGGGGGTTGGCTACGGCAAAGGGCTTGTTCCCAAAATTTGGGGGGGGGGGGGGGGTGGACGGCAATCACCGCGGTGATGGCAACAAACACCCAGGCACGCGGCTGATAGAGCGGTGGGATCCAGCGCCAGGCGAATGGCACGGCAGCGTTGGTGGCGGCAGAGACTCGCCCTTGTAAGGCATGTTGGGCAAGCAGCACCGCCGACAGGGCCAACAACGGTCCGTTGTCGGTAAAGGGGGAGCGCACCGCCGCGTGCACCGCCAACGCGGCAAGTGCTGGTGTGGTCCAGCGCAGCTGGCGCCCGATTGCCGTACGGCCAAGACGAGTGGCAGGTCGCCTCGGACTTCTGGGA